>JBBITW010000092.1:0-14312 GCA_037440525.1 Deltaproteobacteria bacterium | reverse complement strand
GAAGAAAATCTCCTCTCTTCAGGAAGGAAACCCTTTCGGCGGATTTTTTATGAAAAGATTTTCCCTCTATAGGAGCCTCATTTAGAGGCTCTCGACATTGGATACAAAAGTGAGCGAAATTTCTATAGGGAGCCCCACAATTGGTGCAGAACATTTTATCCTCCTAAGATGGTGTTACAATTCAACTGATTTGCTTAATCCCTATGATCTTCCAGTGATCCTCTTCTTTTTTAAGGGTGACATCAATAAGAGATTTTCCATTTTGACGCTGTCCATTTAATTTCTTAGAGGTTCTGACCGACCATTCCAATTTGATTTGGGCGGTGTCCGTGGAGATGGTCTGATCCTTCAATTCATAGGAGAGGCTGAGATAATCATAGTTTTCCCACATCTTGATGGTATCAGACCGTTTTTCTTCAATGCCTTTAAAATCTTTTGAAAAGCAGGAGAGAAAGAGGTTGATATCTTTGTGAAGGTTTGCTTGACGGATATTTTCGAAGAGGAATCTAATTTTTTCGATTTCCTTTGCCTCATCGATCGTATTTGCTTTCTGTTCAGGAGCGGAGGAGGTTGGAGGCGCAATGGTTTCATTGGGAACCGGTTTCTCAATGGGTGGGGTTTTCCACCATAGAGAATATCCCATGCCACCTAAGATGAGAAAGAGTATGCTTCCAGCAATGAATATGTAAGGCCAATTGTGATGCCAAATGAATTTTAAGAGGAGGGTTCTTCCTCCCATTTCTCGAGGAAGGGAAGAAAGGATTTCTTGGTATTTTTTTATTCCTTTCTCCATTAATTTAATTTCCCCTTTCATTTTCTTCCTCTCACTCGTGTAATCTTTCTTTGTGACTGCTCCTGTTTTATAGAGTGATTGGAATTCTTCAAGTCTTTTTGTGATGGGTTTTAACATCTTATCTATGGAATAGATCTCCTCTGTGGTCCTTTTTTTAATGGATTGGAGCTCCATATCCACCTCTTGATGAAGAGGTAAGAGTGTGTTTAACCGGTCTTGATAACGAAACCATAGAGGGTTGAAGAGATCTGAGGAAATTTTATTTCGCTGCCCATCCAACTTGTTTAGACAAGTCTCTATTGCCCTTTTCTCATCTAATAATCTTAACCACCTCTTTGACAATTTCTTAACATATTTTTTTTGTAAGGTTTGAGTTTCTGGCTTAGGAAATGAATTTTCCTCCACTAAAAGAGAACCACATCTTTTACAGTAATGACCCTTTTTATATACGATTTGGCAACGAGGGCAGATGAGTTTAACCATTTCTATCTCTTCGTTCACAGATGGATCTTCCACAGTAAGAAGAAATTTTCCACAGATGTTACAGAATTCTTTATCAGGAGAGTGTTCAATATTGCATTGTGGGCAAATAACCATCACAGCCTACCCAAATATATTTTTAAATAATTTATGCATTTTATATGCCATTTGATAAATAAAATTTTATTGAAATTCTCCTGTATTTTCATGGTGTTGAAAAGAATTATTGTACAAAATTTGAGCAGTCGGACAAAAAATGTCCGCTTTTGTTAAAGCTTAGTAATTTAGATCAAGAATATTTGAAATCTCTTGAACTTTTGATTTTTAGAATCTATTTTATAAATCTCTAAATTCTTTTATAATTGAATAAAAAAATGGAGGGATAAAAGGTGAGAATTGGTGCTTTCGAAGTGAAGGAGCCCTTACCGGAGTTGAAGGATCCTTATGTTTTTACCATCCTTCATCCCTGGATTGATGTGAACAATGTTGGAAGTATGGTACTCAAAGAGTTGGAGAGTCAATTTGGATCAGATGAGATCGCCAGGCTTGCTAAGCCAGGTCACTTTTTCGATTTTACTCGATATCGTCCTACCCTTTACCTTGAAGAGGGAATCAGAAAAGTATCTATTCCCAATGTGAGACTCCAATATGCCAAAAAAGAAGGGGAAAATGATTTTCTCTTTCTTCACCTTCTTGAACCCCATGCCCTCTCAGAATTTTATATAGATTCTATCTTGAAGCTTTTCAGAGCTCTCAAGGTTAAGAAGTATTTACTATTAGGAAGCATGTATGATGCTGTTCCTCATACCAGACCATTAATTGTGAATGGTGGAGCAGTCGGAAAAGAAACAGAATTGGATTTAAAGAAATCTGGCGCCTTACCCAGCAGTTATCAGGGCCCAACCACCATTACTATCCTGATCACCCAAAAAGCCCATGAATTTGGCATTGAAACGATCTGGTTTATTGTATCATTACCCCAATATGTCGCTTTGGAAGAAGATTATTTAGGTAAGTTACGACTGATGGAGATCTTGAACTTACTTTATCACATTCCGATTAACAAGCATGACTATGAGAGAGCACTCGATCAGCGTAGCTTAATCAATCAACGGGTGGAAAGGTCACCTGAGCTGAAAAAACTTCTTCCACAGCTTGAGGCTCTATACGATGTCCGGATCAGATCTAAAGAGGGGGAGGGGATTCCCAAGCTTTCTCCGGAAATTGAAGAGATACTTTGGAAAATCATTGGAAAGGATTTAGGGAAGGCCTGAAGGGTTGGGAGGGAGGATTTATGGTTTCTGAGATAAAGCTTCCAAAACCAAAGGAGAAAGGTTCGATTTCCATCGAAGAGGCTTTAAATCTTAGGAGATCCGTTAGAAATTATAAAAAAGGTTTTTTAAATTTGGAACAGATTTCCCAACTCCTTTGGGCAGCTTTCGGGAAAAACCTTCATCGGAGGACCTTTCCCTCGGCGGGTGCAACTTATCCCTTAGAGACCTATTTGGTCGTAGGCGACGTGGAGGGATTAGAACCAGGAATCTATCATTATTCCTATTCTAAGCACAGCCTTGAGATGACCCGAAGACAAGAGGTACGAAGGAGTTTATCCCGTTCAGCCTTAGGTCAGGAAATGATCGAGGAAGCACAGATCAGCCTTATCCTGGCTGCAAATTATGAGAGAACCACTAACCATTATGGGGAAAGGGGAGTACGTTATGTTCATATGGAAGTAGGCCACGTGGGTCAAAATGTTTCTCTTCAGGCAATTTCCCTCGGTTTAGGGACGGTGATGATTGGGGCATTCAGAGATAAAGAGGTTCAGGAGGTATTAGGGATAAAAGAATCACCCCTCTATATCATCCCAGTTGGAAAAATTTAATAGGATATAATTGAAATTATAAGTTTATCAAGAATTACCTCTGATCCAATGCTCAGATAAAAAAATTAATTTAAGAATAAAAATGTCTTACTGAATTTACTTCAGCATCTATTGAGATACTGAAAAATGCTAAAAATCGTTAAACACTACATTTTCATTGTTTTTTTTTCATAATTATCGATGGATTAATGAGGAGTATAGATTGGTTGAAGAATATATTCCCTAAGACGCCCGCTTACAAACCCATATTTTGAGTAATTGCTCAATTGTCATAAATGTTTGTCTTTTAAATTAATCATCCCCCTTAAAGGATCACCAGCATAAAAATAGATAACACAAACATTATTCATTTCAGATTATAGGTCTTAAGTGAGGAAATCTGCAAAAGAAATCTACCTTTATTAATCATTTTATATTAAATGATCCCCAATGAATATTCTATATCGAGATTTTATTAAAAAAGGAAAAAATAAAAAATTATTTAAAATAAATAATTCATTAATAATAAAGTCATACATATTACATTTATATATTTAATTTTTTACTGTTCCACTTTTTATTTAATTATATGTAATTAATATTTAACTATTTATAATAATTAATAATTTAAAAAAATATACTTATTAAATAATTTTTTAATTGACATTATATTTTTAATTTGATATTGGTAATACATATTACAATTTACTTAATTCGATTACTAAATTTTTAAAATTAAAGGTTAAATAATGATATTTTGAACTAAATTATAATTACCCAGTGGAAAGGAGCTCTTATATCCATGCCTGAATATGATCACCTTTTAAAACCACTCTATGATAAGCGTGCATTCGAGGAGATTTCAGATCAGATACGTAATCTGATTTATATGAAAAAGCTCAAACCGGGTGACAAACTGCCATCGGAACGAGAACTTGCAGAAAAATTCAAGATAGGTAGAACTGCGGTTCGGGAGGGACTTCGTATTCTTGAGCAATCAGGATTGATCAGGGTTAAGCAAGGTAGAGAAGGGGGATCTTTCATAAACAACGTGAATATGTCTATTGTTTCTGATTCCCTGTACGATGTTATTATAAGGGCTGATATAAGTATTGATAATTTAATAGAAGTGAGGATAGGTATTGAGAAACTCATTATAGGGATAGCCTTACCGAGGATTACGGAAAACGATCTAACACTTCTCAAGAAACACATTGATGATGCTTCAGCTATTATGGAGGAATCTACACAACATGGCAAACCTTTCAACTTCAACCTGTGGGCAGAAAGTAATATACAGTTTCATTTAGTAATTGCCCGAGCGACACAAAATCCTCTTTATGAAATGATTCTCGAATCGCTGATGCAGGTCAACCGCACCTTTCTTACTGACCTATCAATTAGACAGGAATTTCTCGAGGCTCATATCCGTGATCACAAGGCGATCTACGAAGCTGTAAAGGGTAAAGATCTACGTCTCGCGGAGAGGCGGATAGAAGAACATAATCTTCAAGTTGGTAGAAGCCTCTTGTTTAAGCTAAAGCCATAAAATAAGAACAATGATGGTAAAAATATTGATTGTGAGAATTTAATTCGATGTCATTGTTGTTTGTCAAAGAGATAATTTACTCTTTATGCATATTTTTAAGCCTATTCCTTTATGGGGAAGCATCAAATATTCTTGATGAAGTTTTAATAGAGAAACCGATTATTCCAATCATTTAGAGAGCAATATCGAGGATAGTATAAAGTCTTTCTTCTTATGGAAATTTAAATCAAATTCTATTCTATTTATAAGAAGAGTTATCCATTGAGTGCTATAAGAAACTAGAGATACCTCTTCAATTTGAAATGTCTCGCTTGAACATTCTCTATTCTTTACCACCTATGGATACCTTAAAAGGTTTATACTGCCAGGTACAACATGTCAACAAACTTAACAAATAAACTAAGAGAGGAGGAATAAAACATGTTTAAGAAATCGTTTTGGGTAACATTGGTGATCGTATTGCTGGGCGGAGTAAGTTTTGCTTTTTGTGCAGAGCAAATAAAGCCAATTGAGCTTAGGCTTGCCGATTGGAACCCACCAAAAGCAGGTGTTGCTCAGATCACCCAGAAGATGGCGGACATGATTGGTGTCAAAAGTGGAGGTAGACTCAAAATAACCGTTTATCCTGGCGAATCTTTGGTCAAGATGGCTGAGGTTTTTAGAGGTGTGCAAACTGGTGTAGCTGATATGGCCTATTGCACTGCTTCCGTGATCGGAAGTCCACTCGAGTTAAATAAAGTTACAAGTCTACCTTTTTTAGGCCTCACTTCTATGGAAATGGCAGGCGCCGTTCACCAAAAGCTTTTTGATATCTCTCCAGAAATAAGAGCAGAGTTTCAGGGGTTGAAGGTCCTTGGATTCAGAGGTATGCCGCTTTACCATGGGCACTTTGTAAAGAAGGAAGTGCGCATTCCGGCCGATATAAAAGGTTTGAAGCTTATTTCTTCAGGGATGTGGGGAGACATTATAAGTAATCCTGGCGGTGCTCCTGTAGCATTGGGGATAGGGGATTGGTATATGTCCTTGGAAAGGGGATTGGTCGAGGGACATTTTGTACATTTCCCAGTTACTTATGTATTTAAAACCTTAGATCTTCTTAAATATCACACAATGATTGGTGGAGGTGCCTCTACCACTCCTGATTGCTTCATTATTAATCTGGATACATGGAACAACCTTCCGACTGATCTTCAAAAAATCATTGAAGACGCTATCCGCTGGCGGACGGCAGAAATAACAAAGTTTGATTATGAGGAGGAAAAGAGGGCAATTGATTACGCCAAGAGCAAGAACCATACCTTTATTCGTCTTACTCCCGAAGAGATCAAGTTGTGGATGGACAATGCTATACCAGCGCATGAGAAGTGGATAGCAAATGCGAGTGCTAAAGGGTTGCCTGCGAGAAAGATATATGAAGAGGTGAAACGAATTATAAAAGAGTACACCAAGTAGAAGTGAAAGAGAGGAGATAAAACTACGTGGGGTTGAAGAAATCAAGTATCGCAGGGATGATAGTAAGTTCCATTAGTCGGGGACTGAATATAGGGGGGATGATTATTCTGGTGGCAATGATGTTGCTCACCGTAATGGATGTGTTACTGCGTTACTTTTTAAGCCGACCCATAATAGGTAGTACGGAAATTACTGAGTATATGATGGTGTGTTTGGCGTTGGGGATGGCCTGGTGCGTTTTGGCAGGAAGATCAATAAAGATGGATTTAATCGTGGGGCGATTTCCATCCAGAGCTCAGGGATTAATTGACAGCATTACCGACGCTATTGGCCTGGCAGCATTGATTTGTATAACTTGGCAAAACTTCCGAGAAGCAATAAATGCATATCGGACACATATGACATCTATTATCCTGATGATTCCGAGCTATCCAGCTAAAGGAATATTAGCCGTTGCTTTTACGTGGTTGTGCCTGGCAGTGTTAGTAACCCTGATTAAGAATATAACCAAGGCGGTGAAAAGATGAGTCCGGAGATAATAGGCGTCATTGGATTGTGTATCCTGCTGGTTTGTATGTTCCTCCGAATGAATATTGGTCTTGCCATGGCTTCTATCGGCTTTTTTGGTTTTGCCTATATTAGTGGTATGAAAAGCGCTCTTGGAATGATAGGTTCAACCCCTTACAACACTATTGCTTACTATCCTATAACAGTAGTTCCATTGTTTGTATTCATGGGGGCGATTATCTCCAACTCGGGGATGGGCACAAATCTATTTAACAGTGCATATAAACTGTTTGGACAGATGAGGGGGGGGTTATGTGTAGCAACGGTAGCAGCATGCGCCTTATTTGCAGCCATGTGTGGCTCCAGTATGGCGGAAACCCTGACCATAGGTAAAATTGCGCTTCCAGAAATGAAAAAATACAAATATGATGAATCACTATCTAGTGGTTGTGTTGCTTGTGCTGGCAGTTTAGCGATTCTTATCCCTCCAAGTATGGGGTTCGTCCTATATGGCATTTTAACTGAACAATCGGTCGGGGTCTTGTTTATGGCAGGTGTCCTTCCGGGCATTCTTTTAAGTGCCCTATTCATTTTAGTTATCATGATATTTACTTTACAGAATCCGAAGTTAGCACCACCAGGCCCAAAAACACCCCTAAAAGAGAAGATTTTATCACTGAAAATTACATGGATTGTAGTGGCACTTTTTTTACTTGTACTGGGAGGAATTTACACAGGGATTTTTACTCCAACCGAGGCTGGGGCAATTGGAGCCTTTGGAGCTATCCTCATCACCTTTATCAGTCGTCAGCTTAACTTCAAAACCCTGCTTGCCTCTATCGCAGAAGCGGGGGTAACCACCGCTATGATCATGATACTGATCATCGGAGCTTTCATTTTCATGAGGTTCATGGCGATAAGTAAACTCCCTTTTGTTTTAGCTGGTACTATTAGCAGACTCGGTCTCTCACCTTACTTAATTTTTACATTTATCGTTATTATTTATTTGATTCTGGGTATGCTCTTGGATATTAATTCAGCTATGGTTCTGACTATTCCTATTATCTACCCTGTGATTACAGCCCTGGGATTTGATCCGATCTGGTTTGGAGTGATTGTCGTAATCCTTATGGAAATGGGATTGGCTACCCCTCCTGTTGGGATGAATGTTTTTATCCTCGCTACGGTAACTAACACTCCGATGGGTACCATATTTAGAGGTGTATGGCCGTTTGTAGCAGCAATGCTCATCTGTATAGTTATCCTTACAATTTGGCCTCAAGTTGCACTTTTTTTGCCCAGCATGATGTAGCCAAAAATTAATAGACTTGAACGAAATCTATCGTTTTAGTTTCGTTCAAGTCGCTGATGATAGGATTGGCCATTTTACGTGACGGACTTTTTAAAATTTCCAGATAGGAAGAGATAAAAGTCAGGTGGGATAATAAAGCTAAATTTAAGATCTCTGAATAACCAGTATAAAATTTGGAGGGAAAGAATGATTTCAAAAAAGGATCTGGAAGAAATTGTGGGAAGTGAGAATGTTTGCGATGATCCCCAGACCCTCAAGGCTTATGCTTATGATCAGAGTTTTATTCCTCAAAGGACGCCTGAATATATTGTGAAGCCAAATAATGGGAGTAAAATACAAGGTCTTGTAAAGTGGGCTAATGAAACTCTTACCCCGCTTGTACCTGTGAGCTCAGGCCCTCCCCACTTTCGAGGTGACACTGTTCCTAGTACTGGGGGCGCAATAATTGTTGATTTAAGTAACATGAAAAAGATAATCAGGATTGATAGACAGAATAGAGTAGTCATGTGTGAGCCTGGTGTTACCTTTGATGAGCTTATACCCGAAATAGCGAAAGATGGACTTAGGCTTAATATGCCATTGTTGCCACGTAAATCAAAATCTGTTGTCGGGAGTCTGCTTGAGAGAGAACCGGTAATCATGCCAAGTTATCAGTGGGATATTGCAGACCCATTGGACTGTGTTGAGATCATCTTTGGAACAGGTGACCTTTTCCGGACTGGAGGAGCAGCGGGGCCGGGGACGATAGAAGAGCAGCTGGCAGCTGGTGGAGCCCAGGATGAGCCCCTCGGACCGGGACAGGCTGATTGGTACAGAGCTATTCAAGGGGCGCAGGGGACTTTAGGAATTGTGACATGGGCTTCTATGAGATGTGAATTACTACCTAAGGTTGAAGAGCCTTTCATGGTTGGTTCTACACAGCTTGATAGAATACTGGAAATGGTCCATTGGCTAATAAGGTTGAGGTTGGTTAATGAGTGTTTTGTTTTAAATAATAGTAATTTATCGGCAATCCTGGCAAAGAAGTGGCCTGATGATTATCTGGACATTAAAAATACTTTACCCACATGGATCCTTTTCTTCAACATCGTTGGATACGAATATCTCCCTGAAGAGAGGATAAAATATCAGGTAACAGATATGTTAAGTATAGCCCAAAGGGTAGGTTTGGATCCTGAGAAAAGGATTGATGGTGTCTCGGCAAACGAAATATTACAAATGGTCCACCATCCATCAGAGGAACCATACTGGAAACTCCGTTTCAAGGGAGCTTGTCATGAAATATTCTTCTTGACTATTTACGATAAGCTACCTGAGTTGATCGGTATCATTTATGATGAGTCTACGAAAGCTGCATATCCGACAACAGATATAGGTATGTATTTACAACCTATAGTTCAGGGTACGAGCTGTCACTGTGAATTCAACTTTTTTTATGACCCTAAGAATCTAAGAGAAATAGAGCAGATCAAGAACTTATCAATGAGTGCGACTCAAAAGCTGATCGCTAAAGGAGCTTTCTTCTCTAGACCTTATGGGGGAGATGCTGGTAGGATTATGAATGGAGATGCTGCAACCCTTATGGCTCTGAGAAAAATTAAGAATATTTTTGATCCCAATCATATTATGAATCCTGGGAAATTATATTTCTAAAGATCATTGCAGAGCGAAATTAATCGTGATTGGAGGATAGAGATGTCATTGGAAGAATATCGTGATAATATGGAAATATGCTCCAGATGTTCAGCCTGTAAATTTATCCCATTAGAAAGGGTAGAAGGGTATCAGCACGTTAATATCTGTCCCAGCATCACAAAATATAACTTTCATGCCTATTCTGGTGGTGGAAGGTTAGGGATGGCGATAGCCATGTTGGATAAGCGGTTTGACTACTCTAAGAAGCTTGTAGAAATAATCTATAACTGCCAGACATGTGGTGGCTGTGATATCTCTTGCAAATACGGTATGGATATGGAAGTCTTAGAGCCAATATATGAGTTCCGGATTAAAACTGTTATGGAGAAACAAACCCACCCGGATTTAGATAAAGTTATCGATAATCTAAAAAAGCATGGCACCATGGTGCCTGGGTTAAAAGTCAATCGTGGTGAGTGGGCTCAAGGGCTGGATGTAAAACATATAAGCAGGCAAAGAGTGAAGATGCTGTATCATGTTGGGTGCCTGACCAGTTTTAATGAAAAGATGTGGAGGGTAGCCAAAACAGCTGTAGAGCTTCTTAGAAAGGCTGATGTTGATTTCGGTATTGCAGGTGAAAACGAATCGTGCTGTGGGAGTCGAGCTTATCAGATGGGATATGAAAAAGATTTCCTCAGACAAGCCAAGAGAAATATGGAGATGATTAAAAAATCCGGGATCGAAACAGTGATAACAACTTGTGCTGATGGCTATTATGCCTTCAAGGTACTTTATGACAAGTTCAATTTGAAAGGTAATATTGAAGTGCTTCATATTACAGAGTATCTTGCTCGTTTGATCAAGGACGGTAAACTGAAACCTTCCAAGAAAATAAATATTAATGTCACCTATCATGATCCCTGTCATCTTGGCAGGCTGGGTGAATCTTATATCCATTGGGAGGGGAAACGAGCTCCAGGACACATGTATAGATTTGAGCCACAGAAAGTGTATAGGAGGGGAACATATGGAATCTATGAACCGGCACGCGATATCCTTAGAAGTATTTCTGGTATTAAACTTGTCGAAATGGATAGAAGGAAAGAATATGCATGGTGTTGTGGTGCTGGTGGAGGGGTCAACGAATCAAACCCAGAATTTTCCATGTGGACGGCAATGGAAAGGATCAAGGAGGCAGAGGAGACTGGTGCCGATGCGATAGTTACGGCATGTCCATGGTGTATTAAGAACTTTGAGGGTGCGATAAAAGAAAGTGGAAGTGATCTTAAAATATATGACGTCACTGAACTCCTAGGGATGGCAATTTGATAAGGAGGTCAATATAATGGGTTTAGATAGAACCATTTATAAAGCGTTGGAGGACATTTTAGGGACGGAAAATATTACAGAAGAGCCCGCTATTTTAGATTCTTATGCCTGGCGATCTGGGATGATGGCAGGGACAACTAAGTTTATGAAACGGTTTGAAGCAGTGACCCTCCCCAAGGAGACCAAAGAGGTTCAAGCTATTATTAAATTATGCAATCGATTTAAAATTCAGTTTAAGCCAACTAGCACCCTTTGGGGGCCTGGGAATTGTCCTGGGGAACCTGGTGTTATTCTTATAGACCTCAGAAGAATGAATCGTATTCTTGAGATAAATGAAAAAAATATGTATGCGGTCCTTGAACCTTATGTAATTGGAGCACAACTTCAAGCCGAGTTGATGAAGAGAGGTCTAACTTGTAATCTTAATGGGGCTGGGTCTCATGTGTCAGCGTTTCATTTTGCTGGTAGTTTAGGCCATGGATTTACTAGTCAAACTCATGGATATGGGCCACGGAACGTTTTGGCTGTGGAGTGGGTGACTCCGGAGGGTGAGATTATACAGTTAGGTTCGTTAGGTTCATCAAATGAATGGTTTTGTGGCGATGGTCCAGGGCCTTCATTAAGAAGCCTTATACGAGGAAGTGTGAACTCTGGTGGAGGCATAGGTGTATTTACTAAAGCAGCACAAAAGGTTTATCACTGGCCAGGGCCATCAAAATTTCCTGTTGAGGGGATATCACCAAATTATGCTCCAGCATGGGTACCAGAAAATTTCTTTTTACGATTCATCTCTTTTCCCTCCACAGATAAGATGATTGAAGCAACACGTAAAATTGGCGAAAGTGAAATTGCGTTACAATGTAGTCATTCGATATCAATGTTAGCTTCTAGTATGGCCACATGCAATGAAGAGGATCTTGAGCTTCTTGATAAATTTAGGAAATTAGTCCAAGGTCCAGGGATAGTAGTATCTATAGCTGGTAATTCTCGTGGAGAATTTGAATATAAGAAGAGGGTTCTTCAGCAAATAATAGATGAGACGGAGGGTAAATCCTTAGAAGCCGTTGAGGATCCTCAAATTTGGGGAGGAATACTTTGGCGTTTTATAAGAATGACTACCGCAATTAGAGAAGCACATCGTGCGACTGGAGTTTGGTTTGGGAATATGGCAGGGAATAATTATGCTGCAATAAAAGCCAAATATACACAAACAGCTGCTAGAATAAAAGACGAAATGATTAATAAAGGCCTTTTTTTCAATGGGGATAAGGGTGTTATAGACTTAATGCTATGGCCACAAGAGCATGGGCATCGTGGTTTGGCTGAAATAATCTTTCGGTATTTTCCAACTCCTGAATCAGTGGAAGCAGTACAATATCTTAGAAATGAATGTTTGAAAGTTGCCTTAAATGAACATATGGGGGGTCCCTATGGTGCGAATCGCTGTGACCTTCAGGACATCGTGGGGCCGCATTATTCTAACTATCATGTATGGTTAAGGAAAATCAAGAAAGCCTTCGATCCTAATGGTGTAGCAGAGTCTTCAAACTATATCACAGCAAGAGAGTAACATCTTAATAAAACGACCCTTATTGCTAATCTGATTGGCTGGATGAAGTTTTTCACCCCCATCCCATTTGTCAGACAGGATGGTAAAATTAAAACTAAGGAGGAAAAGATGATGGATACAGAAACGAAATATGGAAAATATTTTGTCAGTGAGCCAATATCACGGGAGGAAGCTAAAGGATTTGCTCGATTGCCACAGACTGTATTATGGACAGATAACGATGTTATCCCCGGAAGTCACCATTTCTGGGCCTTCAGGATGAGTTCATCTTACGTTGCTCCACCACACGGTCCCCACACACACAAAGATCCGGAGGTTTTGGTTATTCTTGGCACAAACCCCGATGATCCATATGATCTGGGTGGAGCCGAGATTGATATATATATGGGGCCCGAGATGGAAAAACATACCATAACCAAGTCTACACTCGTTTACATACCTGCGAATTTCCTTCATTGCCCAATATATTATAGGAACGTTGAAAAAGCAAAGTACCCATTCATATTCATTCAATCCCAATATGCACCCAAACTCACAGAGAAATCCTTTAAGAAGCTCGCGAAAGAACCTGAAAGGGATGGAATGGTTTTCTTCGATCTAAATGGTACGCAGACAGACGCAGAACTGGACAGACAACGCGCCCAACGAAAGACGAAATACTAACAGGGGATAGAACCTGGTCGCAAGAATGGGTCTCAGGGAGGTTTGGCGAAAGAATTCTTTATCGTGATATTCAATTCTTAATTATAAAGCAAAGGATAGAAATTTCCACCTATCTATTGACACAAAGGAATATATAGGGTTGGAAATTAGTGGCTTTACTTTGAGTAAGTTGAGGGAACAATATGACCTATCGTATCACAGAAGATTGTGTTAGATGTGGCGGTTGCATTGATGAATGTCCACAAGGAGCCATCATTGAAGGTGAAGCTGACGATATCAGCAGGATCGATTCAGAAAAATGTGATGATTGTGGAATATGTGTGACTTCTTTCTGTTGCCCGGCTGCAGCCATTATTAAAGATTAACATTATGGAAATGAGAGATGCGTATAATTGAATGAGAAAGGAGTGAGAAATGGCCGGAGGATATATGGGGAAACTCCTGTTCGTCGATCTCTCCACAGGTGAGATTCGAGCGGAGATGCCCGATGAGAATCTTTATAGAGATTTTATTGGTGGCTACGGCATAGGGGCTAGGATACTTTACAGCCGCCAGAAAGCTGGCGTAGACCCTTTGGGGCCAGATAACACCCTTGGACTAATTACCGGACCACTTACTGGAACGTTGGCTATCGGGGGGTGCAGGTATGGGGCAGTAGCGAAGTCGCCACTCACTGGCGGTTGGGGAGATGCCAATTCTGGTGGGCATTTTGGACCTAAGCTCAAGTTCGCTGGATATGACAGCATATTCTTTAAGGGTATTTCGGATAAGCCTGTCTATTTGCTTGTGGACAATGGTAAAGCTGAGTTGAAAAATGCAACACACCTTTGGGGTAAAGATACCTATGAAACCGAGGATATACTGAAGGCAGAATACGGTGGTATGGCCGAAGTAATCTGTATCGGCCCAGCCGGGGAAAAACTTTCACGCATCGCTTGTATTATTACCCATAAAGGAGATGCTGCCGGGCGCTCAGGATTAGGAGCAGTTATGGGCTCTAAGAAACTTAAGGCAGTAGTGGTCAGAGGAGACAAGAAAGTGCCCATAGCTGATATTGAGATGTCTGAAAGAGTAAGAAGACAACATTTGGCCAGGTTTAAATAGTCTGTATTCATTGACTCAATTCGTGTTTACGTTACTGGAGGCCACGTGGATATATCG
>JBBITW010000091.1:7441-14469 GCA_037440525.1 Deltaproteobacteria bacterium | reverse complement strand
ATTCCTCGCTTCGCTCGGAATGACAGAAAAAGTAGGCTCGGAATGACAGAAAAAGGAGGCTCGGAATGACAAACATGGTATACACCTCATTGCGACACAGTCTTTTTAATGAGGGGTAGGGGAGATTAATAAGGAAAAGAGGAGGCAAGTGGTGATAAGAGATGAAAAGATTTAATAATATTTTTGATAAATTCGTAGGTACCTTGGCCATAATTGCTGGAAGCTTTATCTTCTTCCAGATCTTGGTTGAATGCTATGAGGTTGTAGCAAGGTATTTTCTGAAACGTCCACCCATATGGGGGGTAGAATTCTGTGAATATACACTATTTTTACTTGCATTTTTGGGCACTACATGGGTATTAAAAAATAATGCCCATATCAATGTAACCATTTTGATTGAACGTCTAAAGCCAAGGAGGAAGACCTATTGCCATCTCTTTGCATCTCTTATGGGTATTCTGATCTCATTTATTATATTCTTTTTTGCCTTAAAAACCACATGGGAGAATTATCTAACAGGTGTAAAGGTTGTTAAGACATTATCCATACAAAAATGGCCATTTCTCTCTTTCATTGCCCTGGGATACCTTTTACTCCTCATTGAATTTATAAGACAATTTTATGGCGATATAAAAAATTTAGCAGAGAAAATATGAGGTAGACCGAACTTCCCAAAGGAGGAACCATCGATGGAATGGTGGATGTGGTTTTCGTTGATTATTGGAATATTTTTGATTTTACTCGCCATTGGATTTCCTGTATTTCTATCCTTTATGGTTGTAAATGTTGTATTCATCTATATCCTCTGGGGGGGCGGAATTGGGATGTCCCAATTCATACATAGTATCTTTTCCTCCATCAGTACATTTGTCCTTCTACCTATTCCTCTGTTCATCCTGCTCGGGGAAATACTTGTCTTTTCTGGAGTATTTGTAAAGGCAATTGATGTTCTCGACCTATGGATGGCACGTATAAGCGGTAGGTTATGTATTATATCCATAGGTGCTGCAACCATATTCTCATGTATAAGTGGTTCAAGTATGGCCTGCACAGCAATGCTTGGGACATTAATGCTGCCAGAGATGCTTCGTCGAGGTTATCACAAATCTATTGCTGTAGGGTCTTGTATGTCAGGTTCCCTTGATATGATAATCCCACCGAGTGCCTTAGCAGTTGTTTTAGGTTCTCTGGCAGATATATCGGTTGGAAAGCTTCTGATATCAGGATTATTACCAGGTTTTATCATGGCAGGGCTTTATGCAGGTTATATTCTCGTCAGGTGTAAATTACAACCATCAATGGCACCACCTTATGAACCGAAGCGTGTCCCATTTTTTGAAAAGGTTGTCCTTACGATAAAATATGTACTCCCATTTTTTGTGATTATCGTTGTTGTTCTCGGGGTGATTCTTCTCGGGATTGCAACCCCAACAGAATCAGCCGCCATAGGGACTGTTATGTCTTTCATATTAGTTGCCCTTTACAAGAAACTTACATGGAAAGTGGTCATAGAGACCTTTAAGGGTTCCCTCCAAATATCGGTTATGATGTTTATGATCCTTACTGGAGCAACTGCCTTTGGACAGATTCTGGCATATACTGGAGCAAGTCAGGGCTTGATAAAATTCATTCTGGATTTTAAACTACCTCCTTACACTGTGCTTGCTGTGATGATGTTGATATTACTCTTTTTGGGGACATTGATGGAACAGATGGCCATTATGCTTGTAACAATTCCTATATTTTTACCAATTGTTAAGGCATTTGGATGGGATCCAGTCTGGTTTGGATTGCTTTATCTGGTTAATATGTCAGTGGGGATGAAGTCTCCGCCATTTGGCCTATGCCTTTTTGTTATGCAGGGAGTTGTTCCACCTGAAATCTCATCCATGGATGTATATAAATCTGTGACCCCATTTATTTTATTGGATTTTGTAGCAATCACAATATTTATTCTCTTCCCGGATATAGTAACCATTTTGCCAAATCTGATGAAACGCTGAGGAGAATTAATTTTTATTATATAAGGAAAAAACGAGAGGGTCAAAAGAGGGGACCTTTTCGAGTTTCATAAAAAGGAGGAATTGATGATGAGTGTGAGAGAGAAGCTTTTGGAGATTGTTGGGTCTGAGCATTTTTCAGACAATCCTGAGGTCCTTAGGCAATATTCTAAGGACCAGAGTCTTTCACCTCCAGGGATGCCAAATTATCTGGTGAGGCCAAAGAACGTAACTGAGGTTTCGGGAGTGATTAGACTCGCAAATGAGTATCTTTTACCTGTTGTACCCGTGAGCTCAAAGGTTCATTTTTACGGGGCTTCGATTCCGAGACAGGGGGGTGTGGTTTTAGACCTTTCGAGGATGGATCAGATCCTGGAGGTTGATGAGGCAAACAGGAGGGTCAGGATAGAGGCTGGTGCAACATGGGAAAAGGTAACTCAAGAACTTGAGAAGAAGGGTTTCAGGATGATCATGCCACTTCTTCCGCATCCTGAGAGATCTGTTTTGACAGATTATCTTGAAAGGGAGGTTCCAACAAATACTGTTTATGACTATGGAGAACCATTGCAGAGTATGGAGGTTGTCTGGCCTACAGGAGAGATTTTTAGAACAGGTTCTGCGAGTGTGACAGGTTATCCTGATTCTAAGTCGAGGGGGGCTAATCCATCAGGTCCAGGTATAGATTTTTACAGATTCATTCAGGGCGCACAGGGGACTATGGGTGTTGTTACATGGGCAAATTTTAAGATTGAGTCGATTCCAAAAATGGATAAGGTCTTTTTTGCTCCTGTAACTGATATACCCTATACGATGGAGTTTCTACATAGGATTCTACCAAGAAGGATTGGGCAGGAGTGTCTCCTGCTTAATACTATTAACCTTTCGTCAATGATTTCGGAGGATGGATTGGGAGATTTTGAGAGGCTCCGTCAAAGCTTACCACCATGGACATTGATTCTGGTGATCAGTGGTTTGCTAAGACGGCCTGACGAGAAGATTGCCTATGAGGAGAATGCACTCAATGAGATTTTAAAGAATGAGTTTCCAAAGATTTCCCTTGTTGACAATCTTCCGAATTTCCCTGGTCTCTGGAAGAAGATCCTGCCTCTCCTTCGTAAACCATGGCCAAAGGGGTTGCCTTACTGGAAGAATCGTTACAAGGGGGCATGTCAGAGTCTCTTTTTCATTACAAGACCAGTAATGGTTCAGAAATTTATAAATTTGGCTGAGGTGATAGCTTCACAGCATGAGTATCCTATTAGGGACATAGGTGGTTACATTCAGCCAATAGAGCACAATCGTGCCTGCCATCTTGAGTTTAACTTCTTCTATGATCCTGATAGCTCAGTGGAAGTTGAGAGGATAAGAGGTCTTTATCTCAGTTTAGTAAAGGCATTGATGGGAGAAGGGGCCCTTTTTACAAGACCCTATGGAGAGCTGGCTCCACTTGTTTATGAAAGGGCTTCGAGCTATACAATGGTTCTTAGAAGGGTTAAGAAGATATTTGATCCAAATAATATTATGAATCCTGGAAATCTATGTTTTTAAGGAGGAGAGATATGAGCCAGAAACAGGTGAGTTTGGATGTTACTGAGTTGAATAATTTTGTCTATGATATGAGTAGATGTATAAAGTGTAAGGGATGTTACTGGGTTGAGCATACGTATATGCCTGGTGCAAAATTCACGACCCGATGCCCGAGTAACACCTGGAATCCCTTTGACGCTTATGGAGCATTTGGAAAGATGAGGATTGGAACAGCATTAGTTGAGGGGAAGCTTAAATGGAATCCAAAGCTTCTCGAGGTGATATACGCTGATCCTCTTTGTGGTGCATGTGATGTGGGATGTAAGAGGAACCTTGATTTGGAGATTGGCCTGACACTTGAGGCCTTAAGGATAAGGGCTGTGAAGGATGGTGCTGGTCCAATGCCTGCCCATAAGAAGATTGCAAAGAATATAAAGGATAATCATAACTATTTTGGTTCCCCTCATCAAAGCAGGAAGAAATGGCTTACAGACAAGATCAAGATTTCAGAGAAGGCAGATATCCTTTATTTCGTTGGCTGTTCAGCATCTTATAAAAATCCTGAGATTGCTCTGGCAACTGCGAAGATTCTCAATGCCTCCGGGATGCCTTTTATGCTCATGCCAGATGAATGGTGTTGTGGAAATACCCTCTATTCGGTGGGGATGGTTGAGGAGGCACGAGAGCTTGCCCGTCGAAACATTGATATGGTAAGGCAGACAGGTGCAAAAGTCCTTTTGACAAGTTGTGCTGAGGGTTACAGGATGTGGAAGGCTGATTACCCGAAGATGCTTAATATTTCCACAGCAGATCTGGGTTTTAAGGTCATCCACCTTGTTGAATTTGTAGATGATATGATAAAGAAAGGGAGTCTAAAGCTTAAGAAACCAGTTGATATGAGATTGACTTACCACGACTCCTGCGGGATAAGCAGGCTCTGTGATGCATGGGTGCCTTGGAGTGGTGAAAGGGGATGGATGGGAACAGTAAGTCCTCCCCTTAAGAGGCGCAGGGGGCGAGAGGGGTTATATGCTCAACCGAGAAATATCCTTAATGCGATTCCAGGGGTCAATTTTGTTGAGATGCCGAGGATAAGGGAGAATGCATTTTGTTGTGGTGCTGGTCGTGGAACAAGAGAGGCATTCCCTGAGCTTTCGTCATTTTCAGCGAGGCATCGCTTTGAAGAGGTGAAGGAGGTGGGAGCTGAGGTTCTCGTATCATCCTGCCCCTGGTGCAAGGGTAATTTTTCTCAGGTTTCAAAAGAGGATGGAGGAAACATTAAGGTTATGGACATCTCAGAGGTTATTCTTCTTTCATTAGGAATATAGATATAAGGAGGAGAGTTATGGGAATTGTAAAAGAGGCTTACAGTGCATTAGAGTCTATAGTAGGTTCAGAGTACATTTCAGATGATCCTGTCATCTGTGAGGGTTATCGGAGTGGGCCAGGGGGATATGAGTGTGGTTGTGGTTATGAAAGGGTGATGACAAAGATCCCTGGAGCTGTGATACTTCCACGCACAACAGATGAGGTTCAGAAGATTGTCAGGGTTTGTAATCGCTATAAGGTTCCATATGTCCCCTATAGCACAGGATTCTATGGCCCTCGTTCACATTGTCATGTGGAAAATGAACTGTTGATAGATCTTAAGAGGATGAACGATTTTGAGATTGATGAGAAGCATCTGTATGCTGTTGTGGGACCAGGGGTTATATATTCAATGCTTCAGGAGGAGTCACTGAAGAGGGGTTTCTATGTTGTAGTTGGAGGAGGAGGAGCACAGGCATCTGTTGTGGCAAATCTGATTGGTGATGGATGGTCTCCATTGAGCCATCGGATTGGATTGCCTCATCGTCGAATCCTCGGCACAGAACTTGTTCTTCCTGATGGCGAACTTGTTAAGATGGGCTCCCTTGCTATGGGAGATGATCCATTCTGGGGCGAGGGTTTTGGCCCTGATCTCAGAGGACTCCTCAGAGGCTATACAGGTCTAAGGGGATGCCTTGGTATTGTAACAAAAATGGCAGTCAAGCTGCTTCCCTTCCAGCCCGAGCGTTTGATTCCAACAGGCATATCCCCAAATACTGCCTTACAGCTTCCAGATAAGAGGGTCAAATGGATCAATTATCAGATGCCGAGCAAGGAGGCGCAGGTAAAGGCAATGTTTGAGATAGCGAAGGCAGAGATTGCAGGGGCAATAACAAAGGTTCCCCTCTTCTGGCGCGCTATTGCAAAGGCAGAGTGTAAGGAGGAATTCTGGGAGCTCTGGGGTAAGGAGAATGAGGATACTATTCGAAATTTCCATATAATCAGGGTGCTACTCATCGGGTTTACATCTGAAGAGCAGATGAAATATGATGAGAATGTGTTGAATGATATAATGAAGGAGTTGGGTGGTATTCCGAGGCCAACAAAGCCTACTGATGAGTCCTGGATCAAGAATGCCGATTCAGCTGGTATGTGGCTGATGTGTGGTTCTTATATGTCTGTTGATTATGTAATTGAGAGTCTAACACATGCCATTGTCCATGGAGATAGCTATGCAGAGCTGAAGAGGAAGTATACACCACCCCTCATGCCTGATTATGGAGATCCAGGTTGGTTTCAGAGTTTTGAGCTTGGTCATCAGGGTTATTCAGAGTTTTTGGTCTATTGGGATCAGGATGAGGATACAACAGGTGTGGACCACTTCTATGTTGAGACATCGAAGATGAATATTCGGGAGCGTTTTTATACTGCCCTTCTTGGTCCTCATCAACCACTATACCTGACAGGGCCAGCATACGGACCAAATTATCATAAGTGGCTTTTGGCTATTAAAAATGAGTTTGATCCTCTTTGGGTCTGCCATCCACCTGTTCCCTTAGCACATGACGAATTTGTTGAGAGGGCAGAGTGGATGAAACAAATAAAAGATTGGGAGAGTCCAAAGATTGTAGGGTCAAGACCATAATCTTTAAAAATATCTTAAGTTTAATGGTAAAGGTAACGAAGCCCGTTTCGTTCAAAGGTTATGTGAATTTTCTTTATAATCTTTACTTTAAACCTTTGACCTCCAACCAAACGGGCTTCATAGCCTTAACCAAATACAAATTTCCATTTTTGGGGATGATTTTTAATTGGAAATAGGAGGCTACATATGGAAGCATATCCTTGGTGGACGGAGGAGCATAAGAGATTTGAGAAGGAGATGATTGAATTTGCTAAAGAGATTTTGCCGAGGGATGAAGAGACAAGGTGGATGAGGGAATTTCCATGGGACATATTCCAAAAGATTGCCGAGAGGGGATATGCAGGTGTTGGCATTCCAAAGGAGTATGGAGGAATGGGCCTTGGTGCAACAGGTGCCTGCATTGCTGCGGAGGCCCTGAATCGCATGCCAGGAACTGGTCGTGCATTTGTGGGAAATATGTTAGGAGGACTCAGGCAGATCATTGAATTCGGGACTGAGGAACAGAAAAAAAGGTTTTTACATAAAATTGCCAAAGCCACAAATCTGGT
>JBBITW010000091.1:0-7431 GCA_037440525.1 Deltaproteobacteria bacterium | reverse complement strand
ATTGCCAAAGGGGAGATCGGGGCAATAGTCATCACAGAACCATTTGTTGGGACAGATGCTTCAGCTATTGAAACTACTGCAAGACGTGAGGGTGATAGATATATCCTTCGGGGGAAAAAGAGATTCATAGTATCTGCTGGTGTTGCCAACCGTTACATGGTCTATGCAAGAACAAGTGATGATCCTCAGGACAGAAAGGGTTACCGTCATCTTACAGGATTTATTGTTGAAAGAGGTTCAAAGGGATTTTCAGTTGAAAAGATAAATGAGATTTCGGGCTTTGATAATATTCAAAATGGTGTGCTTGATTTTGATGATGTTGAAGTCCCCTTAGAGAATCGCATTGGAAATGAAGGTGAAGGCTGGAGGGTTATGACTGCAGGTCTAAATTTCGAAAGGACACTTATATGTGCACAGACTCTCGGCTGGATGCGTGAGTTACTGAGAAATACTGTTCCATATGCCCAGAGGAGAGTACAATTTGATAGGCCGACGATTGAGTTCACAAACAATCAATTCAAGATTGCAGATCTGATAAGCAAGGTCAAGATTGCAAGACTATTGACCTATTATACTGCTTACCTATGGGATCTGGGATGGGATATTACACTGGAGTCAAATGTAGCTAAGGTTTATAACTGTGAGGCGGCAATGCAGGCCTCCCTCGATGCCATTCAGGTTATGGGAGGAGATGGGGTAACTCCATTCTATCCCCTCGAGGCAATAATGAAGGTTTCTAAGGTTGAGAATATTGCTGGTGGCACAATGGAAGCCTGCAGGCTTGTAATATTCAGGACAGCACTCAGACAGATGGCCGAAGAATTTAAAATGCCCTGTCGAAAAATCCATAAAGAATTGGGTGTTCCTGTTACAATGAGTGAACCACCTGAGAAAGAGAAAGAGATAGATGAGGATAGGCTCTTAAAATTATTGGCAGAGGATTATCGGGTAAATCCTGGTCTATTCATGAGCAGAGAGGATTTGAAAAATTATTTCGATGTGGATGATTCTAAACTCGATGAATCACTGATCTCTCTCGAGAAGAAAGGACTGATCAAGCTCTACAGGGATAGAAGAGGTATTGCACTGGCGAAGGCCACTTATGAGGGGCTAAGGAAGGCAAATCCACTTGAATATTATAAATGGTATCCATCCTGGACAAAAAAAGAGAATATTTTTTAGTTTTTAAGATCGAATTAGATTAAGGAGTCAGAGATGGAGAGGAGATGGCATAAGATTTGGTCCCCTTGGCTTCCAAAGAGAATTGATGTTGAGAAGCCATTTTCAGAGTATGTGAGAGATTGGGCTATCATGACTCCTGATAACATTGCTATAAGTTTTTATGGGAGGGATATAACATATAGAGAACTCGATGAGGCAGTAGATCGTTTTGCCTGTGGATTGATTGATCTCGGTATTAAGAAGGAAGATCGTGTAGCCCTTTATATGGAGAATTGTCCACAGTTTGTAATAGGTTATCTGGGCATACAGAGAGCAGGAGGGGTTGTTGTTCCTCTGAACCCAATGTTTAAGCATGCAGAACTTGAGTACGAAATAAATGATGCAGAGGTGGAGACTCTGATTTCACTTGATTATCTTTATTCTGAAGTTGAAAAGATAAGGGATAAGGTCAAATTAAAAAATGTAATATTAACATCATTAAAAGATTATTTACCCAAAGAACCTACCTTACCATTACCTTCCGAAGCGATGGAGGAGAAACGTTATTTCCCTGAAACAATAGATTTTCTTAAGTTTTTAGAAAAGTCTTCACCCAGAGCTTTCTGCAGGGTTTCGGACCTGAAGAGGGAACTTGCCCTTTTATTATACACTGGTGGAACCACAGGTCTACCAAAGGGAGCAATGATAAGTCATTATGCACTGGCAATCGTGAGTTTGGGCTCTGCCTTCTGGTATCATCACAGGGAAGATGATGTGCACCTCGGTGTAGCCCCTTTTTTCCATACCATGGGACAGCAGCAACTGATGTGTGCACCACTGGTTTCAGGTGGTAGAATAGTAATCTTATCAAGATTTATACCCGAAGTAGTTGTAAAAGCGATTACCCATTATAGATGCACATTTACTGTTGTTCCATCCACCGCCCTTATAGCCATTCTCAATCTGCCAGATATAAAAACATATGATTTTAGTTCGTTTCGGAATATAGGGAGTGGAGGAGCTCCAATCTCTGTTGAGATTCAAAGGAAGGTAAAGGAATTGGCACCCAGATCAGCGATTGGAGAAGGATATGGATTGACAGAGTGTATTTCTCAGGGAGGGGCAATTACACCACTATACAAATATAAACCTGGATTTATTGGTGTTCCACATTTGAATGATATTAAAATTGTTGATTTAGAGACAGGAGCGAGAGAACTTTCTCCTAATGAAGAGGGTGAGATTATAATGAGCGGACCTGCTCTGATGGAGGGCTACTGGAATAAAACTGAAGAGACAAAAGAGGTCTTAAGGGATGGTTGGCTTTATACAGGGGACATCGGCCTTATGGATGAGGAGGGATATATAAAGATCTTAGGGAGAAAGAGGGAGTTGATAAAATGTTCGGGTTATAGTGTATTTCCTGCAGAGGTTGAAAATCTTCTCTACAGACATCCTGCCGTTAGGGAGGCAGCAGTGATAGGAGTTCCCGATCCATATAGAGGAGAGAGCCCAAAGGCCTTTATTGTATTGAAGTCAGAATACAAAGGGAGGATTAAAGAGGAGGATATTGTCCAGTGGTGCAGGGAGAATATGGCTGCTTATAAACGTCCACGCCTTGTTGAGTTCAGAGATGAAATTCCAAAGAGTGGCGCAGGAAAGATATTGCGAAGGATTTTGTCTGAAGAGGAAAAGAAGAAGATTGAGGGGAGGTGAGAGAAGATATTTATAAAAGATAAGCCTATTAGAAAATGTTAGAAAATGAGGTTTGAATAAATTTATCATAATTTCACAAAATAAAAAAATAGGGGGTGGAAAAAATGAAGAATCTAAAGAGATGTATGCTGGGTTTAATGATTTTGTTCTTATTATTAGGAATTTGGGATACTGGAAAAGTTTTAGGACAGACAAAAAAACTTGAATTGAAGTTGCAGAGCCATCTAATACAACCTGAAATAGAACGTACAGTTGCATACTTTAAGCACATGGTGGAAAAATTGACCCAGGGTCAGATTACAATAACACCATATCCTGTTGGGGCAATTGTACCAGCAAGAGAGATGCTTACCGCCTTAAGAAGGGGAGTCCTTGATATGGTTCATTGTATGGAGGGATACTGGGCTGGTGAGGTGCCAGGGAGTGAGGCAGCAAATGGTTTACCCTTTGCATTCCAGACCTATGAGGAAGCCTGGTTTTTTATGTGGAAGGGTGGACTTGTAGATGTAATGAGGGAGGAATATGCTAAGCATAATGTCTATTATGTTCCATGGGAGGCATTTCAGACAGAACTCATGACAAAGAAGCCGATCAACAAAATAGATGATTTGAAAGGAATGAAATTGCGATCTTCCGGTGCTATTGCCGAATGGTTAAAGAAGTGTGGAGCTTCGACTGTATTTATCGCGGGAGGAGAACTTTATACAGCACTGGCAACAGGTGTTGTGGATGGAGCACACTGGGGCCATGCAGGGCCAATGTATGAAATGAAATTTCATGAGGTTTTAAAATATTTCATGAAGCCACCGATGCAATGGGGTTCATGGAACAATCTATATGTCAATATGGATTTGTGGAAGAGATTAACACCCGACCAAAGAATAGCAGTTGAAACCGCTGCTCAGTCTTCTGCCTATTTTTCTACCTTCCATACCCAGATGTTATCCCATAGGTCTTTGGAAAGTATGCAAAGAGACCATGGGGTTAAAGTAACTGTATTGTCTCAAGAAGAAGTTGCAAAGGGAAGAAAATTGGCAATGGAGAGCTGGGATATAATTGCTAAGAAGAATCCAAGGAATGCACAGATAGTAGATATGGTTAAAACCTTCATCACTGAAAAAGAAATCCCTTCAAAAATAAAGAAATTCCCGTGGTAAGATCAATGAATTTGGGGGAGAAAATTTTCTCCCCTCAAATCTTTAATAAAGCGTAAAGGAAAATTTGAGTTATGAATTCTCTATTGAATTTGATTGATAACATAAGTAATTGGACAGGAAAGGCCGTAAGTTTCCTTATAGTTGCCCTGACCTTTTTGGTCTGTTTTGAGGTAGTTGCAAGATATTTATTGAATCGCCCTACTATCTGGGCTCACGAGAGCTCGGCAATGCTTTTTGGTGCCTACATTATTTTAGGAGGGGCATATACACTTTATAACCGCGGTCACGTTAATATGGATGTGGTTTATGGTCGCTTTACCCCGAAAGGGAAGGCACTGATAGATGTGATAACATTTCTGTTTTTTTTCCTTTTTTGCGGAGCCCTTTTATGGATGGGAGGGGATACAGCCTGGAGGTCTTTAAAGAATTTTGAGCACTCTGGCAGTTTATGGAATCCACCCATTTATCCCTTCAAGCTAATCTTACCAATAGGGGTTTTTCTGCTTCTACTACAGGGTATTGCTAAGCTTATACGTGACTTGAGAACCCTAATTTTGGAAGGACAGGATGAGCGTTGAGCTGATCACATTACTCCTTTTTGTCTCTCTTATTCTCCTTCTTATATCAGGTTTACCACTTGCCTTTGGTATGGGAGGGGTTGCTGCCCTGATTGTTCTTATTCTGCAGGGGCCTCAAGCCCTTTCCATTCTTTCGGGCGTTACATATGGAGTGATGGAGAATTTTATTCTCACAGCTATACCTTTGTTTATCTTTATGGGTTTGATCCTTCAGCATTCAGGTGTTGCAGATGATGCCTACGAAATGATGTATAAGTGGATAGGGGGGATAAGAGGTGGGTTAGCTATAGGGACTGTAATAGTCTGCACAATATTTGCTGCATGCACAGGGATAAGTGGTGCAGCAACTGTCACAATGGGAGTTATAGCACTGCCAGCTATGCTTCGATATAATTATCATAAATCTATAGCAGTTGGTTGTATCTCTGCAGGGGGTGCCCTCGGGATACTTATCCCTCCAAGTGTATTGATGATTGTCTATGGAGTCTTCTCCGGAGAGTCGATAGGACAGTTATATGCCGGAGGTGTCTTCCCGGGATTGCTCCTTTCAGCCCTATTCATTATATATATAGCAATCAGATGCTATTTCCAACCACACTTGGGCCCACCAGTCCCCCCTGAAGAGAGAGCAAACTTAATGGAGAAGATTGCTTCCCTTCGGGCAGTGATTTTGCCTGTACTCCTGATCCTTGTAGTTTTAGGGACAATCTTTAAAGGAATTTGTACTCCAACTGAAGCCGCAGCCATAGGGTGTGCAGGGAGTCTACTTTGTGCTGCAATTTATAGGAAACTTAGTTTTAAACTCATAAAGGAGGCCTGTTATGAAGGGCTAAAACTTTCGTGTATGGTTTTATGGATTATAATTGGGGGCTCATGCTTTGCTTCACTTTATACCTATGTCGGAGCCCTCGAATTTATAAAGGGTTTAGTAGCTGGACTTCCAGTCTCTCCTTATATAGTCCTTTTTGGCATGCAGTTAAGCCTTTTTATACTTGGATGCCTGATGGATCCCGGGGGTATTGTAATGATAACAGTACCCATATTTGTTCCAATTATAAAGATGCTTGGTTTTGATCCAGTCTGGTTTGGAGTCCTTTTTATCGTAAATATGGAGATGGCCTATTTAACCCCTCCATTTGGATTCAATCTGTTTTACATGAAGGCGATTGTTCCCAAAACGATAACCATGATGGATATATATCGGTCAATAACACCATTTGTATGCCTGCAGGGTTTGTGCCTCATAATATGTATTTTAATTCCAAAAATCGTTTTGTGGCTTCCTCAGGTCCTTTTTAAATAATTCCTTTTCTTAATTGAGTGATTTCCTATTTAAATTCATTGCCGTCCTTTATTTAAATATGTGGCAATTTTAACAATTTAGAATAGATCGGAGGTAAAAATGGGAAAGCGTGTTTTACGGCCAGAGAATTTAAAGGTCAGGGGTCACTATAGTCCGGGTTGGGAGGTATCAGGTGGAAGGTTGATCTTTGTCTCTGGACAGATTCCATGGGATTCGGAAGGCAAAACAGTAGCGAGAGGCGATGTAGAAGGTCAGGCAAGGCAGGTTTTTGAGAATATAAAGACTGTTCTGGCTGAAGCAGGTGCAGGACTTGATGATATTGTCAAAATAACAATTTTCTTGCGTGATATAAGATATCGGGATATCGTTAATCAAGTGAGGGGTAAGTACTTTAAACCCCCTTATCCTGCGAGCACTCAGGTAGCTGTTGCTTCGCTTGTAGATCCTGATTGGCTTTTGGAGATCGAAGCCATCGCCTTTAAAAAGGATTAAAATTTAGAGAGTGGGAAATTTATTAAACTTTCCAAAGGGAGACTTTTTTATCCGCCTAATCGGATATATGTCTACTCTCGGGAGACAAGTCCTTTCTCTATTGCAAAGCTGGTTAGGGATTGGACATTGTGAAGATTCAATTTTTCCATAAGATTTGATCTGTGCTTCTCTACTGTCTTAACACTTATACACAATTCTTCTGCAATTTCTTTATTCTTATATCCCTCTGCAATTAGCTTCAATATTTCCCTTTCACGTGGGGTAAGAGTTTCCCATGAAGTCTTTGCTTTTAATCTTTCCCTGCCTTCAAGATATCCTTCTAAAACCTTTTCCGATATACCAGGACTGATATAGCGTTTCCCCATGAGAACACTTTTGATGGCCATTATTAGTTCATGATAGCTGGAGTCCTTTAGGACGTATCCATCTGCCCCTGCCTTAAAAGTAGCAAGGATATACTCTTCATCTTTATGGACGGTTAGAACTAAAACCTTTATATCCTTAAATACTCGCTTTATCTCTCTTATAGCTTCCATTCCATTCATTCGGGGCATGGAAAGATCCATGATGATAATTTCTGGCTTCAATCTCTCTACACATTTAATAGCCTCCCTTCCATCTTCTGCCTCTCCAACTACATCAAAATCCATGCTTGAGGTAAGAAGCGATTTCAAACCATCTCTTAATATGGCATGATCTTCGGCAATAACAACTTTATGTCTCATTACTTCTACCATATCAATAATACAGCCAAAGATGACTATAAATATATAACTTTAAATATCTATCATTTTTGGAAAAAAAAGTAAAGTTAAAACTCTCTCTATGAAAAGATACAATATTATGTTGAGACGTTTATTATAAAAACATAATTTAGTATAATGAAAAAACAAATTTTAAAGACCTCTGAAAAAGTATTTAAAAAGAGGTCTGTGAAAAAGTCCTGAAATAACGGGGGTCTCCCCCAACAGGATGTGTCGTAATTCTACATAAGAAATGAAACCAAATACGGCAAGGGACAAGC
>JBBITW010000090.1:0-14572 GCA_037440525.1 Deltaproteobacteria bacterium | reverse complement strand
AATGGCTATCAAGATTGTTCGTCTTGGAACTCCGAGGGATAAAGAAGAAGGCTTACGAATAGGAACAGTTCGTCGACCACCGAGAGGAATACCTAAGAGAGAATATGCTTCAAGAGATTTCTATGATGTCTGGCTTCCTATTCTCTCACCCAGTCCAAAACTCCTAAAAGAGGCACAAAGTGTAAAGGATGATAAAGGATGGTTAATTTTTAAGAAAAAATTCCGTGCCGAAATGAATTTATCTGATGCAAGTAAAGTTCTGGATTTGCTCGCCGCTCTTTCACACCAGACCAACATTTCAATCGGTTGTTATTGTGAAAATGAAAACCGCTGCCACAGATCTGTTTTACGTGAACTGCTCATAGAGCGAGGGGCTAAACTTGATTAATCCAGATGCATAAAATAAAAATTTTCATCATTTATCAGCTTCTCAGAATTGCTTGACGAAAGAGTAACTCAATTTATAATATAACCAAGCCCTTCCTTGGAGACTTTAATGATTCGTCGATGTGATTTAGAGGATTTTGAAAAAATTTACGAAATTATAAATGATTCTGCACAAGCTTATAAAGGGATAATCCCTGAGGATCTATGGAAAGAACCCTATATGCCAAAGGAAGAGCTTCAACATGAGATTGAGAGTGGTATTATATTCTGGGGGTATGAGGAGGATGGGGAGATAGTAGGAGTGATGGGTATCCAAGAGATTCAAGATGTTACACTTATTAGACATGCATATATCAGGACAGATAGAAGGAGAAAAGGTATCGGGAGCAAACTACTTAGCCATCTTCAAAAACAGACATCCAGGCCCATATTAATCGGAACCTGGGCTGATGCAATCTGGGCTATTCGTTTCTATGAGAAACATGGATATCGACTGGTATCCGGGGAAGAAAAGAATCGATTGTTAAAAAGATACTGGTCAATTCCGAAAAGACAGATTGAGACTTCTGTTGTACTGGCTGATTCGAGGTGGTTTTGTATTAATCCATAGAGATTTCAGATCATAGATTACTTCCTTGTTGAGAGGTTGCATATATTTGACATGCAGGATAAAATTTATTAAATAGTACCAAGAAATATCTAAAACCTAAATTGAGCGATTTTTTACTAAAAGCCTTTCCGCCAAAGGCGGATCAGTCGTTGTGAGCCCGAAGGGAGTGGCAATCTAAAAGATTCCTCGCTTCACTCGGAATGACAATTTGATTTAGATTACTTTGGTTTCGCAATGACAATCTTGAGTCGCTCAATTTAGATAAAAATTTTTATTGATGCCGAAGGGGCAATTTAATTTGTTGACTTTTTATATGAAAAAAAGAGGGCAGATAATATATTTGAGCATCTATTATGGCATTGGGATATGGTCTGCCCTTTTCTTGAAGAGATATTAATCGTATCCAAAATGGGCAGACCTGAGTGGTCTGCCCATGAATCTTTTAAGGGGTCATGGGCCTAAAACCATGACCCTTTTTCTTTTTTTTAATAACAGTGGAAAGGGTGATCAAATCATGGCTAAGGTTAAAATTTTCAGGGGAAACAGTCCATACAGGATTACAAAAATTGCACTTGAGAATTTTACACTACCTGATTTGAAGGGAAGAAGGATTCTTTTAAAACCCAATGGAGGACGTTTGGCATATCCCGGGCAGGGAGTGACGACTCATCCTGATGTTGTAGCCGCCATAATAGACCATCTTGGAGATAAAGGAGCCATGGAGATTGCAGTAGGTGAAAGCTGTATCTATGGGGTATCATCCAAAGAGGCATTTCATATGACAGGGCTTGAAGGAATCTCTAAAAAGAGAGGGATAGAGCTGATCGATCTCGATCAGACCAAGCCCATGGAGATAGAGATTCCAAATGGAGGGATCCTGAAAAAGATAAAGGTTTCCTCCATCTTAAAAAGATTTGATTTTATAGTTTCAATACCTGTTATGAAGACCCATATGCACACACAGGTCTCTTTAAGCATTAAAAATATGAAGGGTTTGCTATGGCGAAAGGAGAAGGTTAGATTCCACCAGCTTCGTTCTGAGAGAAAGATTATAGGTTCATACAATACACTGGATTTGGCCATCTCAGAAATGGCGATGGTTCTCTTCCCTGATTTAGCGATTATAGATGGTACAATCGGCATGGAAGGCATGGGACCTGCTTATGGAAAGGCAAAAAGGATGGGGCTTGTTTTGGTTGGAGACAATGCCCTCTCAGCAGATGTAGTAGCAGCAAGATTGATGGGCTTTGATCCTGAATCTATACCTCATCTGAGACTTACGGCCGAAAAGGGGATGGGGGAGATCGATCTAAGAGAGATTTTAATTGAACCTGAGGATTATATGAAATTGGAAAAACCTTTTGATCCACCTCCTTCAAAACTATCTCTCAATTTCCAAGGTATCGTCATTCATGAAGACGGTGCATGCAGTGGTTGTCTATCAACCCTTCTGGTATTTCTTAAGAATTATTATCCAAAGCTCTCAGATCAAATTTTGGATAAAGGAAGCCTTAATATTGGGGTTGGGAAGAATTTAACTATTTGTCCAAAAGGAACGCTCCTCGTTGGGAACTGTACCTCTAATTTGAAAAAGAATGGGGTGTTTGTTAAGGGATGTCCTCCTGTGGGCTCTCAAATCTGGGATGCCTTGTCTAAATTAAAGATATAAATTTTCCTTGATTTTCTAAATTAAATATTATATTTTTTGAATGGTAAGTTTTGATTAAATAGAAGTGAGAAAGATTTATGTCAGGACATTCTAAGTGGAGCACTATAAAGCGGAAAAAAGGGGCCGCAGATGCTAAGCGGGGGAAGGTCTTTACAAAGTTAATAAGGGAGATTATGGTTTCGGCTCGAGTAGGGGGTGGAGATATAAATTCAAACCCGAGACTTCGAGCGGCTGTCAACGCTGCCAAGGCAGAGAATATGCCCAAAGAGAATATTGAGAGGGCTATTAAAAAAGGCACTGGAGAGATGGAAGGGGTTCACTATGAAGACCTGATTTATGAAGGCTATGGACCTGGTGGTGTAGCAATGATGTTTGAGGTCTTGACCGATAATAAAAATCGGACAGTTGCAGACATGAGGCATATTCTATCAAAATATAATGGAAGCCTGGGAGAGAGTGGTTGTGTCTCGTGGATGTTTGAAAAGAAGGGTTTGATCCTCATTGATAAGGCAGGGGTTGATGAGGACCGCCTCATTGAGGTTGCCTTGGATGGAGGCGCCCTCGATGTAAAAGATGTGGGCAAGGAGTTTGAAGTTTCAACCGATCCCTCGAATTTCGAAGAGGTGAAGAGGGCCATTGAAGAGGCAGGGTTCAAAGCAAATTATGCAGAGGTGACAATGGTACCCCAGTCTACAGTGCGTTTGACAGGAAAAGAGGCAGAGCAGATGCTGAAGTTAATGGAAGGGCTTGAGGATTCTGATGACATTCAGAAGGTCTATGCCAATTTTGATATTGCTGATGAAGAGATGGAACGTCTCAGTGCATAGAGCATTTAGCACTATTAATGAGCAAAGGCCACCATTTTAAATTGAGAAGGGAATGAGTGGCTTTTTTCATATCTGGAGAAACCAATGGCAAGGGCAATAGGAATAGATCCTGGCCTGGCAATGACAGGATTTGGAGTGGTTGAGACATTATTCAGGGGAGGGAGGGCTTGCGATTGGGGGGCTATCAGGACAGAGGCAAAATTACCTATACAAATTCGTTTAAAAAATATATATGACGAGGTTAAAAGGCTTCTCAACAGATGGAATCCTGAACTTCTCGTCCTTGAAGAGGTCTTTGTTTTAAAAGAGTTTCCAAAAGCCGCAATACGCTTGGGTGAGGTGAGGGGCATCATATATCTCGCTGCTCAGGAAAATGGTATCCATGTGGTTGAGGTAAAGCCTACAGAGGTAAAGAGTGCGCTTACAGGTAGCGGCCGTGCCGATAAAGAACAGATTAAAAGGGCTATTAGGCAGATTCTCAAAATAGAGGATAATATTCGTTCGAGCCATGCTGGTGATGCCCTTGCCCTGGCATTGACAGGACTTTCAAGAAATGAGAAATTTAATTGGTAACAGAAATAGAAATTGCATTGGTGGTTATAAGGGATGATTCGTTATATCGAAGGGAAATTACTTAAGAAGGAGGAGGATAGGGTAGTTGTTTTAGCAAACGGGGTTGGATACGAAATCCTCCTTCCTGCTATTGTGCGAAAAACTTTTAATCTCAAAAAGGCAGGTGAGGATGGTGAGGTTGTAAAACTCTATATCTATTATCACCAGACAGAACGACAACCCAGACCCCTTCTTATTGGATTCAATTTTGAACCTGAAAAGGAATTCTTTGAAAAATTTATTACTGTGGAAGATATTGGTCCACCCACCGCGGTAAAGGCCCTTGTTCTTCCTATTCCAAAGATTGCAAAGGCAATTGAAGAGAGAGATACGAAGACCCTCGAAAGTCTCAAAGGGATTGGGCGAAGAACAGCAGATAAGATCATAGCAACCCTCCAGGGTAAGGTCGGCAAATTTGCCCTCATGAGAGAGGACCAAATGCCGATTGAAATGGAGGTTGTGGATTTTAAGAGGCAGGTAGAAGAGGTTTTGGTTAAGGACCTCGGTCATAAAGCCAGCGAGGCTCAGAGGCTGGTAAAGGAGGCCCTCTTGAGAAATCCAAATATCACAACCCCTGAAGAGCTTTTTGAAGAAGTCTACAGGGGGCAAAAGGGAACATCTCCATAAGGGAGTAAAGAGATGAGGATTGATGAAGTGGCCAAAGGAGAGAGTCCTAAACAAAAGTCTGAAGAGACAGGGCAGGGGATTGAGGATTATCTTGATCTGAGACCGAGGAGGCTTTCAGAATATATCGGTCAGAGCCAGGTTGTTGAAACATTGGAGATTGCCATTCAAGCGGCTAAAAAACGTGGGGAACCACTTGATCATATCCTCTTCCATTCTCCTCCTGGTCTGGGAAAGACAACCCTTGCCCATATTATTGCAACAGAGATGGGGGTAAAGATTGTGACCTCCTCAGGGCCTGCAATTGAAAAGGGAGGGGACTTAATCAGTATTCTGACACATCTTGAACGGGGGGATGTCCTCTTCATTGATGAGATTCACAGACTTCCCAAAGTGGTTGAGGAGTTCCTATATCCAGCGATGGAGGATTTCTGTATAGATTTCATCTTTGATAAAGGTGCCCATGCCCGTAGCCATCGCTATCGTCTTGAACGATTCACACTCGTTGGTGCTACAACAAGGGCAGGGCTTCTTTCTGCACCCCTTCGAGAACGATTCGGGATATTGAGAAACCTTGATTTTTATTCTGTTGAAGAGCTATTAAAAGTAGTCAAACGCTCTGCTGCCCTTCTGGGAGTCCCCATAGATGAAGGAGGCACTGAAGAGATTGCCCGAAGGTCGAGAGGAACGCCACGGATCTCGAACCGTCTTCTGAGGAGGGTAAGAGATTATGCTGAAATACGCGGGGAGGGTAAGATTACAAAAGAGATCGCAGATGAGGCACTTCGTTTAGAAGGTGTTGATGAGATAGGCCTTACTAGCCTCGATCGAAGATTTTTGGAAACGATCATACGCTATTACAAGGGTGGCCCGGTTGGGCTTGAGGCAATTGCTGCAACACTTCAGGAAGAGACAGATACACTTGTTGATATGATAGAACCATTTCTTCTAAAGATCGGTTTTTTAGCAAGGATGCAGAATGGGAGAAAGGCCACAGAGTTAGCTTATGAGCACTTTGGAATTCCATATCACGACACTGGAAAGCAGCTTTCCCTTCCCACCCGCAAGCGACATTGATGGGTTTTTATTAATTGAATTAGAGAAGCTCTTTGTTAATCTCTATTTTCGCCCTGGATCTCAATTGATTGAGCCAATTCTCAAAGAAATCTTCCTGTTTTTGGTAGATTAATCTCCTTTCATATGTTTTTTTGATGGATTGAAATTTTGCTCGATCCACTTGCTCAAGGGCCTGAAGTCTCGCCACAAAAAGGCCCTCTTTTGTCTTGAGGACTTCCTTCGGGATACGATTTTCTTCAGTAAGTGAAGAGATCAAAGATGAGAGATCTGAGATTGGTCCAATTTTAGGAATAACCCCTCCCTGCCGTGTAAAGAAGCCTGTCTCTTCTAATTTATAGCCCTTTTCTTTTGCAACATCCTCAATACTCTTCCCTGCCCTGAGGTTTTTGAGCATTTCATCTGCAACCTGATGTGCCTTCTCCTCTGCCTTCAACTCAATGATCTTCTGATGAATTTCTTCCTTCACTTCCTCCATCAGAGGAATCCTTGATTCCTTTTTGTCCACCAATTTTAAGATGTAGAAGTTAGGCGGGATGCTAACTACCGGAGATATCTCACCTGTCTTTAGAGAAGAGGCATGGGAGTAAAATATCTGGTTCTTACCTATCTCAGGGATCTCATCACCCTCTTTAAAAAAACCTGTTATCCTGATGGAAATACCCTTTTCCCTTGCATAGGTTTCTAAATCCCTGCTTCTAAAGAGTGAATAAAAGGCATCATCAGCCATTCGAGAGGCCTCGTTCTTTGCCTTCTCCTTCTTCAGGGCTTGATAAATCTGGTCTTTAACCTCATCGAAAGACCTCTCCCTTTCTTCTCGAACATCCTCTATTTTGAATATATAAAACCCTAACCTTCCCTTTACAATCCCGCTCAGTTCACCCTTCTTAGGTGAAAAGAGTCCATTTTCTACCAATTCATCAACTTCTCCTTTCTTTAGCCAGCCAAGATCTCCTCCCTCTGAGGCAGTAGCGGACTCAGAATACTGTTTCGCTAATGAACCAAAGTCTTTGGTCTTTCGGGCCTTCTCCAAAATCTCCTCAGCCCTTTTCCTCTTTTCTTCGATCCTTTCCATAGAATCTTCTGGGTCAACCTTTATTAGAATCTCCCTTGCTCTAACCTGTTTTGGAATCTTAAATGCTTCTTTTCGTAGATCGTAGAGCCTTCTTACCTCATCAGGGGTAATTTTAATCTTCCCTTCAAAATCGGATGGTCGAAATGAAAGGTATTGAACCTTTAGGAAAATGGGGGTCTTAAAATCCTCCTGATGCTTCTGGTAATAGTCCTTAATTTCAATTTCGTTGGCTGTTAATTTGGCCTTGAAAAAGTCAGGCGATATCTTGATGAACTTGAGATTTAGCCTTTCATTTTCAAAAAGATAGTTTTCCCATACTTCCTCTTCTGAGACCTTCCCTCCATTTAGTCGGATGAGATTTACGACCTTTGAGAATATGAGATTCTCTCTCTGCATCCTTTCAAACTCCTCTGGACTCATCCGATTGGATCGGAGAAACCTCTCATAAAGGCGCATGTTAAATTGCCCGTTTACCTGAAAGTAAGGTATAGATTCTATAAGACTTCTAAGCTCCTCATCCTGAGCCGTGATGCCCAATCTCTTTGCCTCTTGGAGGATGAGAATTCGGGAGATGAATTCCTCTAAGACCTTTTCCTTTATTTTAAGCTCTTCAATCATCTTATCTGAGAAGGCAGGGCCAAGGGTATCTCTGTAACGCTTTATCACACCCTGAAGTGCTTCATTATATTCCCTCAGGTCGATTATAGAACCATTTACCTTAGCTACATATGTGACCTTCTTTTCGCGGATTAGGGAATAACCTCCCCAAGAGATGAAGGTTATTGCCACCAATATAAGAATGCCCCGAAGCATCCATGATGTAGCATGTTCTCTTAATACCCTTAACATAAGATAACTCCTTTCATAATTGAAAATATTAATCAATCCTTCAAAAAAAGACAAGGGGGGGTAATTAATTGTTTTGATTATAGGATGTATCTGAAGAGTATTTAGAAAGAGTCTTATAGATTTCTTTTAAAAATTCCACATAATTTATGAAAGAAATAAAGGCCAGCTATATCAGTCACTTGGTTACCTTTAACAAAAAAATTTGGATCATCTCCAAAAAAGTTGACAAAATCTAAAGGATTCAAGGGGTCAAGGATTCAAGGGAAATGCTTAAGAATTACAAAGAATTAAAAATTTAGTAAAGATCATATAAAAGCATGTTTAGATATTTACAAAAATAGAGATTATGAGAAGTTAAAAGAATTCTTAAGGCACTAATAAAGTCTTTTCCTCCAGAGGCGGATCCGATTCTGTCAGAGAATCCTTTTTAGCAACTAAATTGGAGAAGAACCATAAATTTAAATCGTCCGATTGATAAGATTTTTGAGGATATTCCTGCCAGATCTTTTAATTTAGCCCCATTTAAGTGACGGGTTACATTTAAAAAATAATTTTTCTTGAATCAAATGTTAGGATTTGTTAATATAGTTTAAGATTGATGATAGGAGACATGAATGGTACTAAACTCATTGTTGGGTCTCTTTTCAACAGATTTGGCTATTGATTTGGGCACGGCCAATACTGTGGTCTATGTAAAAGGAAAAGGGATCGTTGTTTCAGAACCATCTGTAGTCGCCATTCAGAGAGATTCAAGGGGGGAGAGGCGTATCCTGGCTGTAGGTAGGGATGCAAAGGATATGCTTGGCAGAACACCGGGAAACATCTATGCCATAAGGCCAATGAAGGATGGGGTGATTGCCGATTTCGAAGTCACAGGAGAGATGCTTCGTTATTTCATTGCCAAGGTTCATAACCGTAAGGCATTGCTTAGGCCACGGGTTGTTATCTCCGTCCCTTCGGGGATTACCCCTGTGGAGAAAAGGGCAGTTCGTGAGTCTGCGCAGTCTGCTGGGGCAAGGGAGATTTACCTCATTGAGGAACCTATGGCCGGGGCAATTGGTGCTGGGCTTGATATAACAGAGGCCTCGGGTAATATGATAGTCGATATTGGTGGTGGAACAACAGAGGTTGCCGTGATCTCGCTTTCTGGTATTGTAACTAGTCAATCCATTAGGGTGGCTGGAGATAAGATGGATGAGGCCATAGTTCAGTATGTGAAGAGGAAGTATAACCTACTTATTGGGGAACGAACAGCAGAATTGATAAAGATCAATATTGGAACGGCTTACCCTGAGGAAAACCCAGAAACGATGGAGGTAAAAGGTAGGGATCTTGTCACAGGGATTCCAAAAACCCTCGAAATAAACAGCGAAGAAGTAAGGGAGGCATTAGCAGAATCAATAAATATGATCATCGATACTGTTCGTATCACCCTCGAAGAGACCCCTCCTGAGCTCTCTGCTGATATCGTAGATAAGGGGATTGTCCTTGTGGGAGGAGGGGCCCTTCTGAAGAATTTAGATGTGCTGCTGAGAGAGGTTACAGGGCTTCCAATTACAATTGTAGATGATCCTCTTTCATCAATCGTTTTAGGTGCGGGTAAGGTCCTTGATAACGAAAATCTACTTCGAACGGTAACATTCCAATACTAAAGATTGATGAGGATAAGGAGCTTTTTCCTCTTTCGAAAATATGCCATTTCGTCTATTATACTCCTTCTTTTGTTATTTACCCTTATTCTGATGTCTTTAAGGGTGAAACAACAAAAGGGATTAGATTTTTTTGATTCTCTATTCATAGAGCTTTGCTCTCCTCTCCATAAGGTCTCAAAATTCATCACCGGGTCTGTTCATGAATTCTTTCGAGGTTATGTCTTCCTTATCCAACTTCAAAAAGAGAATACCATGCTTCAAAAAAGAATTACTGAGCTTCAAAGAGAAAATCAGCAGTTAAGAGAATATGTTCTGGCAAGTGAGCGTCTCAAGGGGCTTCTTCAATTTAAAGATACAATTTCAACAAAAGCAATTGTAGGTGAGGTTATTGGCCATGATCCATCGGGCTGGTTTAAAAGTATTACGATTAACAAGGGAGAAAGAGAAGGTGTTCGGAGCAGAATGGCCGTTATTACAAATGGGGGTGTGGTGGGGCAGGTTATAAAGACATCCTCCCATCACTCCGTCGTTCTTCTAATCACAGACTACAATAGCGCAATCGATGCGGTTATTCAACGGAGCCGTGCCAAAACTATTGTGGAGGGGACAGGGGAGAATCGATGCCAGTTGAAATATCTCTTACGAAACGAAGATGTGGCAGTTGGGGACATAGTCGTAACTTCAGGTATTGGTGGGAATTTCCCTAAGGGTTTATTAGTGGGGCAGATAAGGAAAGTAGAGAAACAGGGCCATGGCATCTTTCAGTATGCTGAATTATCTCCGGCTATAGATCTGACAAGGTTGGAGGAGGTCCTTATCATCCTTGAGCCCCCTCTTCTTTTGGAGGATGAGACGAGGAAACTTAGGAAGGGTAAATGAGACGGATTATACCACCCATCTTATTAATAATCATTTTTTTGACCATCCAGATGACCTTTTTTTCACCCATTATTGTTAATAGAATAAGGCCTGATCTGATGATGATCACTACACTGTATCTGAGCCTTTCGTATCCACCCATTTCAGGAGGGTTTTTGGCATTCTTTATAGGATATCTCATGGATGTCTTTTCAGGAAACTCTTTTGGCCTCTTTACCTTCGTAAGACCATTCATATTTTATATAGCCCTCTTCTTTAAAGATCGTTTCTATTTAGAGAGTTTTCATTCCCAATCTTTTTTCACGTTCATCTTTACATTGACCGAAGGGATTCTTATCCTTATACTTTTAAAAGTCCTTAATCCAGGGCCTGTTCAGAGTCTATATCCTTTATGGTTTACCCGTTTCCTTCCCCAGGCAGTCTCCACGGCCATTATATCCCCATTCTTCTTTTTCATATTTAGAAAAGGATCCTTTCTAATATTTCATTATCCTTCAAGGGGAGCGGGAGAAAGGGGATAGATAAAGATGGAATTAGATACCAGAAGAATGGAAGATCTTCAAGAGAGGCAGAGATATTTTAAAACCTTTACAGGGATTGCCTTTTTTCTGATCATTCTCTCCCTTTGGTCCCTGCAAGTGATAAAGGGGAGTGAGTTTAAGCGATTATCAGAGAATAACAGGATTAGGATTCGCGACAATCCTGCTGAAAGGGGAATGATACTGGATAGAAAGGGTAGGGCACTGGCTCATAACAGGCCTTCATTTGAGGTTTATCTCATTCCTGAAGACCTTAGAGAAGATCAATACACCGTTAAACAGGTAGCAGGATATCTTAATCTAAGTGAGGATGAGTTAAAAAGCAGACTGAAGGGTATAAAACGTCGGTTTGCATTTAGACCTGTTAAGATCAAGTCAGATATCGATTGGAAGGAACTTGCCATGCTCGAATCTAACCGTATCTACCTTCCGGGAATGCTTGTGGATGTAAGACCGAGGAGGTTTTATCCATATGGGGAACTTGCGGCCCATTTAATTGGTTATTTAGGAGAGATTGATGAGGATGAACTGAAAGGGGCAAAAAATTATAGATTGGGGTCATTCGTGGGAAAATATGGTATGGAGTATCAATGGGAGGCAGATTTGAAGGGAAGGGATGGTGGACAGCAGGTAGAGGTGGATGCATTTGGAAGAGAGATAAAACCCCTGAGAAGAGTTGAGCCAACTGCTGGAAATAACCTTATCTCCACAATAGATATTGATCTTCAAATGATAGCTGAGGAGGCATTTAAAGATAAGAATGGGGCCCTAATTGCAATGGATCCTAAGACAGGCAGGATTTTAGCCATGGTGAGTAAACCTTCTTTCGATCCCAATCTTTTTGCCCATAAGATTTCGCAGGAAGATTGGAGGGCCCTCATGGAGAATCCCCATCGTCCCCTTCAGAATAAAGGTATTCAGGGTCAATATCCCCCAGGCTCTGTATTTAAGATCATCACTGCAATTGCCGGGCTTGAGACAGGGGCGATAACACCTCAAACACAGTTGACCTGTACAGGTTTTTACAACTATGGAAATAGAAATTTTAGGTGCTGGAAAGATGGGGGACATGGGTCAGTAAACCTTCATCGTGCAATCGTTGAGTCCTGTGATATCTATTTCTACCAGGTAGGATTGAAGGTTGGAGTGGATAATATCTCACGCTATGCTAATGAATTTGGCCTGGGAAAAAAGACAGGGATTTCACTTCCTCACGAGAGGCCAGGGGTTTTGCCTTCAAGCTTTTGGAAGAGAAAATATCTCGGGGTATCCTGGTATAGCGGAGAGACAATTTCTTTTGCTGTAGGGCAGGGGTATTTAAATGTTACCCCGCTTCAGCTTGCTTTGCTCATTTCAGCCATTGCCAACGGAGGGAAACTCTATTTACCACAGGTAGTAGAAAGGGTGGAGAATCCCTCTGGTGAGATATTAAGAGAGTATCCACCAGTTGAATTGGGGAGGGTTCATATATCTGAGAAGAATCTCCGTATAATTCAGGAAGCCCTCCTCGGTGTTGTTAATGAACCCCAGGGCACAGGATGGGGATGTGCCCTTAAGGAAGTAAAAGTCGCAGGCAAGACAGGGACAGCCCAGGTAGTTAGAATGCCTGATAATTTTAAGAGGGGGGATATGAATCGGATGCCTCTGAGATTCAGAGACCATGCATGGTTCGTTGCCTATGCCCCATGGGAAGATCCAAAGATAGCCCTGTCTGTCCTTGTAGAACACGGTGGTTTTGGAGCAGCTGCAGCAGTTCCTATTGCCAGGAAGGTAATCGAAGGCTATTTCAAAATCGAAAATTCAACCTCTACTACTATAGCGGAAGGATTGAATAAGATATATGATTGACCGTAGATTATTAATCCATTTTGATTGGACAATATTTGGGATGACCCTACTGCTTTCTTTTATTGGTATCATGAACCTCTACAGCGTAACATCCAATGGAGATGTATCAGGCACCTCAATCTATATAAAGCAGTCTTTGTGGCTTTTAATTGGTATAGGGGTAATGTTGATCGTTGCCTTCATCGAATACCGTTATTATATGGACTTCGCATATCCAATATACACCATTACGCTGATACTTCTCTTGATTGTATTGGGCTATGGTATAATAACCTCAGGAGCACAGAGGTGGTTTAAGATTGGTTCTCTTTCTTTCCAGCCCTCTGAATTTATAAAGATCTCTCTCATCATAGCATTGGCAAAGTTTTTTCAAAGGCCCCCGGATAAGGAGGGTTATCCCCTTAAACAAATTTATTTCCCTTTTTTTCTAATCATCTTACCAATGGTTTTAATACTTAAACAACCTGACCTCGGGACAGCGATCATCCTATTATTGGTCTTCTTCTCAATACTTTTCTTTGTCAAGGTTCGTTTTTCTTCGCTCCTTGCTATCATTGCTATAGGTGGAGCTATGCTGCCGATTGTGTGGCATTTCCTTAAAGACTATCAACGAAGAAGGATCATCACCTTTTTGAATCCTGATATGGACCCATTGGGAGCAGGTTATCATATCATCCAATCGAAAATCGCTGTGGGATCTGGAGGAATCTTTGGGAAGGGATTTATGAAAGGGACTCAATGTAGGCTGGGATTTCTGCCAGAACAGCATACAGATTTCGTCTTTTCGGCCATAGGAGAAGAATGGGGACTGGTTGGATGCCTATTTGTGTTGGGACTCTATTTTATCCTTATCCTTTGGGGTTTTCGGATTGCTTTGCAGTCAAAGGATCGTTTTGGAGCTATCATATCTTTCGGAGTTGTTGCGATGCTATTCTGGCATATATTTATCAATATTGGGATGGTAATTGGTATAATGCCAGTTGTTGGAATCCCTCTACCCTTAATGAGTTATGGGGGATCTTTTCTCCTCTCCACCCTTATAGGGATTGGTCTTCTATTAAATGTAAGTATGAGGAGGTATCTTTTTTAAGTTCAAAATACGGATGAAGATTTCGGATTTAAAATGGAACATCATCATCTGGTTCTGAAATTCCTTCTTGATCAATCTCCAAATCCTTTTCCGCGACAGAGGCTTCTACTGGCGGTCCTGGTGTTCCCAACATCTGCATCTGGGTAGCCACAATTTCTGTGGTTCGCCTCCGATTACCATCTTTATCTTCCCAGGAGCGAGTGCGGATTTTCCCTTCAATATATACCTGTTTCCCCTTATTCAAATATTCACTACATATCTCAGCAAGTTTACCAAAGGCTACAATTCGATGCCATTCTGTTATTGAGGTCTTTTCTCCTGAACGATTTACGAAGTTTTCCGTCGTTGCCATCCGAAAATTGGCAACCGTTGTTCCATTGCTCAGATATCTCACCTCAGGATCAGCGCCCAAATTACCAATGAGTATAACTTTATTCACTCCTGCCATAAGGCCCCCTCCTTTAGATAAGGATTTATTAAATTTAAAAGATCAAAGATTTATAAAATATAAATTATCACTTTCAAATTCTCTTTTCAAGAGAATCTTTTTAATCTTTTTGAACTCTTTATAATAGCCAAAATTGAGCAATATTTTTTGTAAATAATATGCTTTCTTGCTATCATAATAACTCCCCACCTTGCCTCCCCATATTTTAATGTAACCTCATTCTGTCTCCCCTTATTTTAAGGGGAGGTATGGAGGGGTTAATTGATTAAGGACTTTTTCAGGGCTCTCAAATAGAGGTCTCTGAAAAAGTATTTAAAACGAATCTTATAGAGTGGGGAGGTTGGGTGAAAAAGCCTTCGAGCGGATACCTCTAATAGTTTAGCAATAAT
>JBBITW010000089.1:0-14769 GCA_037440525.1 Deltaproteobacteria bacterium | reverse complement strand
GTTCCCTTTCTTTTTCCAAAAATTAACATCTGATTTGCATATCCCTGGAGATTATCCCCGAGGATTAATCTTAAAATTGTAGATTTTCCAGAACCATTGGGGCCAAGAATAGCCCAATTCTCTCCTCTTTTCATAACCCAGCTCAATCGGTCCAGAACAACTTTTTCTCCATATTTTACTGTCATGTCCTTCATCTCGACCAATATTTCCGGAATATTTTTAATACCATTGACTGAAAGGGAATTTGAATTTGTCTCATCGATCTCCTTTTTACTGTAGGAGACTATGTATCTTTGGCCAGTTTTTTCCAGTATGAGATCGCACCCATATAGATTACTTATATTTTCAGAGTTTAGTATATCTTCTTTTTTCCCCTTCATAAAGATTTTGCCACCTTTCACCATTAGCACATGTGTAATATTGGGGACGATCTCTTCTAATCGGTGAACCACGAGGATTACCCTGATGGAATTTGACATTATATGATTAATTGATTCTGAAAGTGAAATCCTCGATTTCTCATCCAGCCCATCAAAGGGTTCGTCCAGTATCAGAAGTCTCGGAGATTTTATCAGGGCACGGGCAATCAGGACTTTTCGCATTTCACCTGTTGATAATGAGACGATATTCCTATTGAGGAGATCGTGGATATCAAGAAGATCGGCTATCTCAATAAGTCTTTCTTCATCCAATGGGGTAATAGATCGATTCGATATAATTCCTGAAAGGATTACCTCCCGTGAATTTGTAATCTCATCACTCTTACCTGCGAATTCCCTCATCTCCTCTTTTTCTGCTTCATAGCTCATTAGATTCTGATGTGTCTCGAAAGAGACATAACCTATCAAATCCCTTGGAGGGATTATATGATTGGGGTACTCTTTATCAGGGAATTGGTAAATTATACGACCACTTCGGGTAGGTACTCCTCCCCATAGAGATCTAACGAGTGTCGATTTTCCAGACCCATTTGGACCTAAAATTGCCCAGTGCTCATCTGAGTTAATCTGCCAAAAACTGTTTTTGAAGATCAACCGATCATAAAGCCGCAGTGTTACATCTTCAAGGATTATAAAGGGTTTATTGGAATTATTCTCCATAGCAATTCCACTTGTTAAATAGAATTGAGGGTATTATATTAGTTTTTAAAAAAGGGGCCTTTCGTGAGAATCTCTCAATTCAGGAGATGATTTTTTTCCTTTATAATTTTTAGTCCATTCGTAATCAATATCCTTTTTCAAACTTCTTAAGAAGATTTTACAATCAAGCCTCTCTTTTCCAGTTCTCCGGACGGAGTTCCCTTACCTTCTTACCAGCCTGCCACATTTCGGAATTACCCATCTCTCTAAGTTCTTCATTCAGCCTTTCCCGATAATCGGGTTGACTATTTTTTTCAAGAACAATCCTGGCTTCAGTTCCATCGATAACCCTCTCATAAAGCTCTGAAAACAGGGGTGAAACAGCATCCCGAAACCTTCCTTTCCAGTCCAATGCCCCCCGCTGGGCAGTGGTGCTGCAATTGGCATAGAGCCAATCCATACCATTTTCTGCAACGAGTTTAATCAAACTCTGTGTAAACTCTTCTACTGTTTCATTGAAGGCTTCGCTCGGGCTATGTCCATGTTTTCTCAATTCATTATACTGAGCCTCCATGATTCCAGCAATAGCTCCCATCAGAACACCTCTCTCTCCTGTTAAATCACTATAAACCTCTTTATCAAAGGTTGTATAAAACAGGTATCCTGAACCAATGGCTATACCGAGGGCAAGTGTCTTCTCTTCTGCCCTTCCTGTATAATCCTGAAATATGGCAAAACTACTATTGATTCCACTCCCTTCAAGAAAATTTCTTCGGACAGAAAGGCCTGACCCTTTTGGAGCAACCATTACGACATCAATATTTTCTGGAGGAATAACTCCTGTTAGATGTCTGTATGTTATTGAGAAACCATGAGAGAAGAAAAGGGTCTTTCCTTCTGTAAGATGTGGTTTGAGTTTGGGCCAGAATTCCTTTTGGCCTGCATCGGAGAGAAGATACTGGATTATTGTTCCTCTTTTTGCAGCCTCCTCCAGCGGGAATAGAGTGATACCAGGGACCCATCCATCTTCAATGGCCTTATCCCATGATGAGCTCTTCTCACGCTGACCTATTATGACCCTTATCCCGTTGTCACGCATATTGAGACTCTGCCCCGGGCCCTGAACACCATACCCGAGCACAGCTACAGTTTCGTCCCTTAAGACTTCTTGTGCCCTTGAAAGGGGAAACTCTTCACGTGTTACAACCCTTTCTTCCACACCCCCGAAGTACATGATAGCCATAGCTTATCCTCCTTGAAGAAGATTTTAATAAATTTGAATCAATTTGGATAAATGAAAAAACATTATAAATTTTAATTGATTCAGAAGATAAAGGCAATATTTAGGGGATATAAATTACTAATTTTTAATCTAACAAGGGATTACATTAGATTGAAAATATTAAAAGGTCATAGGGAATATATATTCGTGAATGGATATTTAAGAAAATTGGATCATCTCCAAAAAAGTTTACGAAATCTAAAGGATTCAAGGGGTCAAGGATTCAAGGGAAATGCTTAAGAATTACAAAGAATTAAAAATTTAGTAAAGATCATATAAAAGCATGTTTAGATATTTACAAAAATAGAGATTATGAGAAGTTAAAAGAATTCTTAAGGCACTAATAAAGTCTTTTCCTCCAGAGGCGGATCCGATTCTGTCGGAGAATCCTTTTTAGCAACTAAATTGGAGAAGAACCAAAAAATTTTATCCCTAAATTAAGCTTAGAAAGAACCTTTGTCTTTGGAGCTCTTGAAATATTTATTCTTTTATTTTAGGGATAGATTGAAATATTGATCGAAATAATAGGTTAAGGAGCTTAGATGAATATTAAAAGATCGATTGCTCTTTATAGCAGGGCAATGGGGTTGATTCCTGGTGGAGTGAACAGTCCTGTTAGGGCCTTCAAGGCGATTGGAATTTCACCCATTTTCATTGAGAGCGCCAAGGGATCAAAGATTTTTGATGTCGATGGAAATGAATATATTGACTATGTTGGCTCCTGGGGACCAATGATTCTCGGACACGCACACCCGAAGATCATTTCAGAGATAAAAAGGGTTTCTCTAAAGGGAACAAGTTTTGGTGCTCCAACCCCTCTGGAGATTGAACTTGCATCGAAGGTGAAGAAGGCATTTCCATCTATTGAATTGGTAAGAATGGTGAATTCTGGAACAGAAGCTGTAATGAGTGCTATAAGGCTGGCGAGGGGATATACAGGCAGGGATAAAATAATAAAGTTCGAAGGGTGTTATCATGGACATGGAGATAGCCTACTCGTTAAGGCAGGTTCAGGGGCCATAACATTTGGTATGCCAGATAGTCTTGGCGTTCCAGTTGATTTAGCCCGTCATACTTTGATTGCCCCATACAATGATATCGATGCATTAAAGATACTTATCAAGCAGTATCCTGAGCAGATTGCATGTATCATTGTGGAACCGATTGCAGGAAATATGGGAGTTGTGCTTCCAAAGAAGGAATTTTTAGAGGGACTGCGAAGGATATGTGATGAGCAGGGAATACTGCTTATCTTTGACGAGGTCATTACTGGATTTCGTGTTGCTTATGGAGGTGCTCAGGAGCTTTATGGGATTAAGGCTGATATAACCTGCCTTGGCAAGATCATTGGGGGAGGACTTCCGGTAGGCGCATATGGAGGGAAGGGAAGGATTATGGAGAAGGTATCCCCAACTGGAGGGGTTTATCAGGCAGGGACGCTTTCAGGTAATCCCCTGGCAATGGCAGCAGGAATCAAGACATTGGAAATTTTGAGATCAAAGAAGATATATGATGATCTGAAAAATAAGACAGAATATCTTGCAGAGAGTATTTCTGAATGTGCTGAAACCCATGGGATACCTGTATCGATTAATCGAATTACCGGGATGCTAACCATATTTTTTACAGAAGGACCTGTGTGGAATTATTCCAACGCCAAGATGAGTAATACGAAGCGGTTTGCACAATTTTTTATTGAAATGTTAGATAATGGTATTTATCTTCCACCCTCCCAATTCGAGGCCTGGTTCATCTCCACAGCCCATTCTCAGAGAGATTTGGATCGAACCATTGAGGCATGTGAGGTTGCCTTTAGAAAGATTTAAAAGGCCTTCTTTTTTTTCAGAGCCCAAAAGACCTTTTCAGGTGTTAAGGGTAGATCATTTATTCTGACCCCTACAGCATCATATATTGCATTTGCCACAGCCGCAGCAGTTGGAATTGTAGAGGGTTCACCAATTCCCCTTATACCATCAGGAATTTTTGGATCATCATTTTCGACTATCAGAGGAATGATTTCCGATATGTCCATCATCGTTGGCAGGCGATAATCGAGAAAGGAGGTGTTTAGTATCCTTCCATTTGAAAAGATTGCCTCTTCACTTAAGGCATATCCTATTCCCATTGCAACCCCTCCATGAATCTGACCTTCAATGCCTTCTCTAAAGATTGCCTTGCCAACGTTGTGGGAGGCAACAATTTTTAATACATCCGCCTTCCCTGTATACTTATCCACCTGAACCAGCGCAGCCTGAGCACCGAAGGCAAAAAATGGTCTGCTTGGCATAATAAGGCCTTCTACAAAAGAGGGATTAAAAGGTGGGTTTGGTGCGGTATTGGTGCCAGTTGCAACAACAGGGCCACCGTTTAGTAATGTTAATAGATGTGCAGCCCTTGCAATCGATATGGCCTTTTCTGGACTTTCATGGACATAGATTTTTCCATTTCCAAACCTAAGAATATCTTTTGGTGCCTCGAGATGATTTTCTGCAAACGATAGAAGTTGCTCCTTTACCCCTTCCACTGCTTTATGAACAGCCACACCCATTGCCTGAGTTGTTCGACTCCCAACAGCCCCGAAATCAAAAGGACAGATATCCGTATCACCACTTATCACTCTAATATTTTCAAGGGGGATTCCTAATTCTTCAGAGACAATTATAGCCATTGCAGTATCAGACCCAGTTCCTATGTCGACTGAACCAATAGAAAGGATTACTGTCCCATCCTCGTTTACCTTCACTGTTGCACTTGAGCCAAAACCAGGGATTCCCCAGAAACCACCTGCCACACCAATACCAAAGGCCTTCTGATCATCGGCCCAAAAGGGAGGATTTAGATTTTTCTTGATAGATTCCTTTAGCTTTAAAAGTGCTTCCTTATAACCCCCCTCACGAAGTACCTGTCCTGTGGGGGTTTGATCATTGGCCTTTAAGGCGTTCTTTATCCGTAATTCAATGGGATCGATGCCCAGATGGCGGGCAATCCTATCTAACTGTGTTTCTCCTGCAAAATGTGCTTGAGGTGCCCCTGGTCCCCTGCAAGGACCACATGAGATCTTGTTTGTATAAAAGCAGATGCCTTCAATTGAGAGATTTGGAATATTATAAGGACCTGAGACGAGAAAAACTGCATTAGAAGTTGTGTTTGGTCCGAAATAGGCATAGGCTCCTGTATCCACTTTTAATTTTGCCTCTCTTGCAAGGATAGTTCCATCCCTCTTTACCCCTGTCTTTATATATATCTCCATTGAATGACGTGGTGTTCCTGAGATGAAATCCTCCTCTCGGTTGATTTCAATCTTGACAGGCCTTTTTGTCTTTAATGCAAGCATAGCAACAATTGGTTCAAATGAGATCTCTCCCTTGCCTCCAAAACCACCCCCTATTCGTGTGCCAGTAACCTGTATCTGTGACATAGGAAGTCCTAATATCTCAGAAAGCGCTGATCGGACATGAAATGGACGTGCAGTACCACACCATACATGAAGTCTCCCATAGTGATCCACTTCGGCCATGACAGCCTTTGGTTCAATAGGAGCCTGATGAACCACTGGCATTGTATATGTATCCTCAAAGATTTCGTCACTCTCTTCAAATCCTTTCTTTACATCTCCCTTTACTATTTTTGTGTGAAGACAGATATTCCCATCACGTTTAATAGGAACCCTGGAGGAGTATTGTATGAAATCTTCATGAATAAGTGGTGCATCTGGATCTATGCTTTGGGAAAATGTAAAGATTGGAGGAAGCTCATCAACCTCAATTTCTATAAGATCCAGGGCTTGCTCTGCTGTCTCAAGATCAACTGCAGCCACTGCTGCCACAGGTTCACCAATATAGCGTATTTTATCCTTTGCCAGAACAACCTCATCCTGTATCATAAAACCTATTCTTATATCAGGGAAATCATTGGAAGTGATCACAGCTAAGACCCCTGGCAGTGAGAGTGCCTTTTCGGTATTTATACTTTTTATCCGGGCATGAGGTATCTTGCTTCGAAGTATCTTCCCGATGAGCATTCCCGATCTTTTAATATCGCCAGTGAATAGGGCGTTTCCCGAAACCTTTTCCTTCGCTTCTAATCTTTTAATTTCATGGTGTTCTAATCTTGAGAATTCTTTTTGAAGAATTTGAGCAGTTTCCCTTATGGCCCTGACGATTTTGGTATAACCTGTGCATCGACAGAGATTCCCCTCAAGATACTTTCGAATCTCATCCTCTGTAGGATTTGGATTTTCATTCAAAAGTGCCAATGCTGTGAGAATCATACCCGGTGTGCAGAATCCACACTGCAAAGCATTATAATCTATAAAGGCTTGCTGAAGCGGATGGAGTTTTCCATTCTTACTTAGACCCTCAATGGTTGTAATATCCTTACCTGTAACCTCGGAGACGAGAATAAGACAGGAGTTTACTGGTTTTCCATCCATGAGCACAGTGCATGCACCACAATCACCCCTGTCACACCCCTTCTTTGTACCTGTAAGGCCCATATCATTCCGCAAAAAGTCAAGAAGTGTCTTGTTTTGATCCACATCCATTTTCACAATTTCTCCGTTGATCCTGAACTCAACAGGAATTTTCATCGCACTTCCCTCCAATAAAAATGATATTTGAATATTATTTCATCTTATTTATATGAATCTTATTTTTGACTCATTGCAATAGCGTAGGCAGAAATAATACCCCGGTAAGAGAGCTCCTTCACCATCTCCTTCCGATATTCGGCAGTGGCCCTGATGTCTGAGATCGGATTTGAGGATTGGGCTGCGAGTTCAGAGGATTCCCTTGCCTTCAAAGGATCAAGTGGAGCTCCTTCCAGTAAATTTTCTGCAGAGATGGCTCTTATTGGTTTAGGAGCAACCGCACCAAGTGCGATACGGGCCTTACAAATCTTATCCTCTTCATCCAGTTCCAGTAAAACTGCCACTCCAACAAATGCCAGATCCATTGCATTGCGTGCTGAGAGCTTATAATAGATAGAGCCTCTTCTTTTAGATGTTATTGGTATTAAGAAATGGGTCACTATATCACCCTCTTTAAGAATGGTTTCGCCTGGAGAGCGGAAGAAGTCATCGAGTTTGATAACACTACTCCCATTATTTCCAAAGATTGCTACCTTTGTGTCAAGTGTAAGAAGAGAAGGGGCCATTTCAGCAGAGGGAGATGCATTGGCTATATTGCCTCCTATAGTTGCCCTGTTTCTTATCTGAACAGAACCAAGTTTTGAAGCGGCCTGGGAGAGCAAAGGGATCTTTTCCAATATCAACGGGGATTTTTCTAATGTTCTTATAGAGGTGAGGGCACCAATTGAGAGATGATCATCAGATATTTTAATTCCATTCATTTCATGAATCTCCTTAAGATCGATTACATACCTTGGTCTTTTTTCCCCCTCTTTTATCTGTACTAACAGGTCTGTTCCTCCTGCCATAAAAGCTGTTTCTCCCTTCAATGTAGAGGCAATATTTGAAGCCTCTTTCAGACTGTAGACTTTTTGATATTCGAATGAGTGCATTTATTCACCCCCTGATTATTTTATTAAATAAGCTATTTTAACATGAAAATTTATATTTTCCTAAATTGAGTGATTTAAGATTGTCATTTCGAGCGGAGAGAGGAATCTTAGAGCTCTGAAAAAGTCCTGGAATGAATGGGGAGGTAGGGTTCCAAACCCTTCGAATGCGGACCTCTCCACCCCACCTCCCCAGTCCAAAAAATCGGTTTTAATACTTTTTCAGAGATCTCAATCTATAAAATTGCGACGCACCCCCGCATCAAGTGCGGGGTGCTCGCAATGACTGATAAATAAAGGCTTTTTTATTGGAGATTGAAAATTTTAAAGGGATTAAGTTAGGATTAAATCAATTATTAGATTAAATCCTGAGAGGAATATCTAAATTGAGATGGAGGCATAAAGTATAATGGGCGATCAGAGAGAGAAATGGAAGGTTCGTTGTGTGATATACGATTGTGATGGGGTTCTCTTCGATTCTATTGAAGCCAACACGAGACTGTACAATGATCTCTGCGCCATGGTCGGAAGGGAATCCCTCAGACCAGAGGAGATGGATTATGTCCATACACATACAGTTTTTGAGGCAATACATTTTATCTTTGGAAAGGATGATAACCTTGAAAAAAGGGCCCTGGAATTGATGAAGGAGTTTGATTTAAAGAGATACGTTGAATATTTAAAGATGGAGCCTTATCTCCTTCAGATTTTAAATCTTTTAAAGGCAATTGGTATAATCAGGGTGGTCAATACAAACAGGACGACTTCTATGAAACATGTGATGGAGAGATTCGGGCTCGGGCCTTTTTTTGATATGGTGGTTACAGCCCTCGATGTAAAGAATCCAAAACCGAATCCCGAATCTATAGAGAAGATTATTGATAGGTTCAAATTAAAAAGGGAGGAGACGATCTTTATTGGAGACTCGGAAGTGGACCGGCAAGCTGCCCTTTCTTCAGGCATCAAATTCATTTCTTATAAGAATAGAGAGATTAAAGGTGATGCCTTCATAGAGGACCATCTTGCTTTGCTGGATTTGATTATCTATTAGGAGAAATTTTAGATAAGGTCTTTTTTGGGTAAAAGAATTGTGGTCTCTGAAGAAGTATCTAAAACGAGTCTTATAGACTGGGGAGGTGGGGTGGAAAAGCCTTCGAGCGGATACCTATAATAGCTTGGCACCATTGATTAATACCCTGAAAATGTTTGATTTTCTTTAAAGCGATTGTAAACAATCTAAATTCTCATTGTCCGCATTCGAAGGGTTTGTAACCCTACCTCCCCAGTCAATTCAGGACTTTTTCAGAAGTCTCAATTGTGGTTTATTTTTCGAAAAGGTCGTATATTTCTCTTATCAATTTTAATTGTTCCTCCTCATCCAATCTATTACCGGTTTCCAATTTTTGAATATGTTTATCTATTTCAGGGTTTTCCCTTCTAAACCAAAACAACTTCTCTTCTTGCATCTTGGTCTCGGAATCAAATTCTTCTAAATCGAGGTCTAAATTAAATTTCCTGTTTAGAAAAGATAGGGTAAGAGATATTGCCCTGAAATCCTCCCTCAGGGAGAGGTAAAATGGTATCTCAGGCCAGAGGCTTACTCCAGGGATTCCCCTTTTTTTAGCCATCCATAGCAGATAACTACTTATCGCAGGTGGTCCCTCCCAGGTCATCTCTTCTAATTCATATCCTTTAAGCCTCTCCTTGAGATTGGCCTGATTGAAAACTGTTAATATCCTTCTTGGATGAGTATGGGGAGTAAAAGAAACAGTTCCACTGATTGTATAGATTTCCTGAAAACCACCATATGATTCAGCAAATTCCAAAACTGTATTAAGAAATTTATAATGCTCAAACTCAGGTTCATCGCTTTTAAAGATTAGGAGATTACTTTTTTCACAAACCCAGAATTTACTTTCAGGAACCTGGATCAAATCGTCTTTGAATCTTGCTCCACCAAACGAAAAAAAACCTAATGGTTTGATTTCAGCCATCTCCTTAGCTTCGATATTTTCGATCAGAAACTCGGTTACCTTAGAAGATATCTTTCCAATGTCTTTGGTCTGCCAGCAAACAATAAGGGAAGGGGTTTGAAGTTCAGCGTGGCGATAGATTTCAACTTGGGGTTTCTCCACCTCCTTCACCTCCTTTTTTAAAACGATCATCAATATATATCTGTGCCTGAATGGTTACTGTGCCTGGTTTTGTCTGTAGCATCATCTTTCTCTGATCATATTCTTCCTTCATCTCGGAGGGGAATTTTTCATAGAAGCCCTCGATCATCTCCTCAACCTGTTTTTCTATCTTATCGAGAAAACTGAGATCCAGACTGATTTCTAAAATCTCTGAAAAGACTTCGAGAACAGATCTTGAGGCCTTTGGATACGGGAATGAGGCACCGGAGAGCCAATCAGGTATTTCTCCCATCAGGCAAGCTCCTTCTATACCCCTTCTTTTGGCAATTGCCAGTAAAAGGCCATTCAGACCTGTGATGATACCTTCTCCTTCTCTCCTCTCCCCCAATTCACTCATTAATATAGTATTGGGGAGGTGTTTTATTTCTTCCATTACCTCACGAGAACTTGCAACTGCGCAGACTCTCGGCTTCATCTGATGGTGGACCGGGGAGACACATGCACCAGAGGTATAGACCCTCTGGCATCCAAACCTTAAACCTACATCCAATACATAATTTGCTATACGATAGGCCTTTTCTCCGCTTGCATACATTCTTCCCCCTTCTGAAGGTTGTTCCTCTCCAATAAAGAATATGAGATCCCTCTTTTCCATTCTCTTATAGTAGAATCTGTTCGTTGGGAACTCTAAATCTATCAGGAGACCATTTCTGATGACAACCTTACGAGGATAGAAAAAATCCCAGCTTTCAATCTCTCCAAATTCCTCTGCCCTCAGGATATCTTTTATCGCATTGACTGCAATGATACCTATGTTTCCAATACCAGGCCACCCCACAAACATGATTGGTCTTTCGAGTTCTGGTTGCTTGAATAATCTAATTCCCATTTCCTATCCCTTTTTCATTTTAAAATAAAAAAACAGGACAGGCCACTTTTTATTCATCTAATAAACTCAAGGATACCCTTTCCTGTTTTTACATCAGACCCTGAAGAAGTATTTAAAAAGAGTCTTATAGACTGAGGAGGTGGGGTGGAAAAGCCTTCGAGCGGATACTTCTAAACCAATGATTAATACCCTGAAAATGCTTGTTTTTTTTGAAGCGATTGTAAGCAATTTAACTTCTTAATGTGCGCATTCGAAGGGTTTGGAACCCTACCTCCTCAGTCATTCCGAAACTTTTTCAGAAACCTCACATCAGACCTATGGAACCTAAGACTTCGCGAGGACTGGTGATCAGCTTTTGAATACCTACCTCTTTGGGGTAGGCGCCGAAGGAGAGCCCCATCAATTGGGTTATATAGAGTATGGGAATCCCGTAGCGGACATTGTAAGTTTCTTCTATCTGTCTCTGGCGGCCATCAAGGTTTGCCTGGCATAGAGGGCAACACGTTGCGATGGCATTTGCCCCTGCCTCTTTAGCCTCCCGGAGGATATCATTTGATAGTTTCAGAACAATATCAGATCTTGTAAGGGTCATAGATACACCACAGCACTCGGTTTTAAAAGACCATTCCACTGCTTCAGCACCCAGGATTTTGACAATGGAATCCATACTCTGTGGATCTTCCACATTATCGAATTTTGCCACCCGAGGAGGACGTGTGAGGACACATCCATAATAACAGGCTATCCTTAGACCCTTTAGTTTCTTTTTTATCCTTTCTTGAATCCTCTCAAGCCCCATCTCATGAAAGACTTCAAGAGGATGGTAGACCTTTACATTACCTTGATATTGGTAATCAAAAATTGAGTGGATCTTATTCTTTAAATCAGGATCATGTTTAAGTTCCTCATTTGCTGCCTTAAATCGGGAGAGACAGGCAAGGCAGGGGGCAATCAGTCTTTCAAAGCCATCCCTCTCTGCATGAGAGAGGTTTAAGACAGGGAGTGCAACAGAGAGAAGGTGGGAGATGGAGTGTGCAGAAGATGCACCACAACAAACCCAATCCTTTACTTCATGGAGATCAATTTTTAGGACTTTGGAAACATATTTTAAAGATAGGTGATAATCGTAACCCGAAGAACTGAGAGAACATCCAGGGAAATAGGCATATCTCATCATCTTACTCCTTCCAGTTCACTAATCTTTGCAAGTATCTTTCGGAGCTCTTTTGCTCCTTCGCTCTTATGAGGGAGGGGCTTGAGCTTGCCTTTCATCAACATCGGAAAGGCCATATCTATATCCTTGAGAGGTGTAAGCATCCTCATATTGATGAGAATTGCCAGGCCGAGCTCATAAACCCTTCCAAAGCGTCTCACCAGTGCCATAAATATCCTGTGCATGGCAGGTATCGAAGGAAACGGGTTGTAATGGTCCAACCCTTTTGACCTCTCCCTTAATCCGTCAATGACCCGAGGGATATTAATATCCTGTGGGCAACGGGTATTACATGTTTCGCAGGAGAGACATATCCATATTGTTCCCGACCAGTAAATCTCTTCCTCTCGACCAAGCTGTATTGCACGCATCAATTCGTGTGGCTTAAGATTCATTGCATAAGCTGATGGACAACCAAGTGTACATTTTTTACACTGGTAACAGAGCATTACATTTTCACCAGTAAGGTTTTTAATATCATGAGCCAGTCTTAGTCTTTCTTTTGAAAGGATATAGTTCATCGTCTCTTTCCCCACATCTATTTAGATTCTTAAAAAATCGATTCAGGAGGATCCTTGAAAAGGAATTACCGACGTGCGATGATAAAGTATTTAATGCATTTGTGTTAATATATCGCAGGACTTGATTCTTTTGGGAGGAGGACAGTGAATTTTGTTCCCTTTCCAGCTTCACTTTCCACAGAGATTGAACCCAAGTGGGCCTCCACAATACTCTTTACAATGGAAAGTCCAAGTCCTGTTCCTGTAATCCGGCGTGTTTCGGCATCCTTCACGCGATAAAATTTATCAAAGATTCTTGGTATATCCTCCTTTTTTATCCCTATACCTGTGTCCGAGATTGTAGTTTTTGTAAACCCTCCTTCCTCTTCGAGAGTTATCCAGACCCTTCCTCCTTCAGGGGTATATTTGATTGCATTGGAGATGATATTTGTAAAGATTTCCTCCATGCCCATCCGATCTGCATTTATAATTGGATTTTGTTTTGGTGATTGAAATTCAAGATATATCTTTTTTTCTTCTGCTACGGCCTTCATCAAATCTACAACCTTTTGGATGATATCCTTGAGAGAGATAGGTTCCTTATACTGAACCATCTTCCCGGCTTCAATCTTTGAGAGATCAAGAAGATCTTTAATTAGTTCGAGAAGTCCTTTTGCTCTCTCTTTGGCACGGGAAAGGAGTTGTTCCTGTTTCTCTGTTATATCTCCTGCCATCCTGTTGAGGATTACGTTTAATTGCTGTTCCAGAGCGGCAAGTGGTGCTCGCAGTTCATGAGCAACCATTGCAATAAACTCGGATTTCATCTTATCAAGCTCTTTTAGATGGCTTATATCTTGAAGGACAGTAACAGAGCCTATAGTTTCACCGAGGTCATTCCGAACAGGTGCTGTATGGGCGCGGAGAAAGATTTCTCCTTTTTCTCCTATGCTCAACTCTTGAGAAACAGATGTATAGTTTAGATCCCTTGTCTTTAGACTTTCCTCAATCGTCTTTGATAAATCAGGATCGAGGTTGCAATTTGAAAGAAAACTACCGAGGATCGAATTTTCAGAGACCTTTAACATTCTACTCGCAGCAGGGTTCGTAAGGACTATACAACCCTCCCGGTCACAAACCAATACCCCATCCCCCATACAATTGATTATCGTCTTGATCTTGGATTTTTCTGTAGCAACATCTCGAAGTGACCTCTCACGTTCCTTCCTGAGAAACTCTGCTTCCTTCTGAAGCGTCCTTTTTTCAATGGCCCTCCTGACCACAATCCTTAATTGATCAGGTGTGAATGGTTTTGGAATAAAATCATAAGCACCCTTCTTCATTGCCTCCACTGCCGATTCAACTGTAGCATAGCCTGTGATTACAATGACAAGCAATGCTGGATCGATTGTCCTTATCTGATCAAGAACCTCCATTCCACTCATCCCTGGCATCATCAAATCCAGGAGTATCACATCGATCTCATTCAATCGTGCTTTAATCTCCTCAAGGCCCTGCACTCCGTTTTCGGCTGTAATGACACCCCAGCCATTCTTGGAGAGTATACGTGAGCAACCCTCCCGCATAATCTGTTCATCATCTATTACAAGAATATTTATCTGTCCTGACATCTTTATTTCATCATAGTGATTTTTTTGGTGAATGATTAATCATTCACCAAAATCTCAAATACTATCACTTGGTAAGAAGCGTTTCTATCCTTTTTACAAGAACCTCAGGCTCAACAGGTTTATCAATATAGTCGTCTGCTTCGGTCTCAAGGCCCATCTGCTGTGTATAGCGGGATGTAGAAATCTTTGAGACAACCGCTGTAAGAAGGAGGACAGGAATATTCCTCAAGTCAGGATCGGCTTTAAGTTCCTTGCAGACGACATATCCATCTTTATCAGGCATCATCACATCGAGGACTATCAGGTCGGGATTCTCCGTCCTTGCCTTCTCCAACCCTTCAATCCCACCATATGCTGCAGAAACCTCATAATTCTTGGATTCGAGGATCATTGTTACAGCTTCTACCAGATCTGGATCATCATCAACAATTAAAATCTTCTTTGGCATATTCCTCCTCCTTTTTAATCATATCCGTATTATTTAACGGGCACGAGTTACGGATTATCATTTTAAACTTTTGGTCTT
>JBBITW010000088.1:0-14903 GCA_037440525.1 Deltaproteobacteria bacterium | reverse complement strand
TCGAGGCGTTAGCCGAGAAATCTTTCTAAGATTCCTCGCTTCGCTCGGAATGACAGAAAAAGGAGACTCGGAATGAGAAAAAAAGGAGACTCGGAATGAGAAACATGGCTTACACCTCATTGCGACGCAGTCTTTTATTTTGGGGGGATAATCTTCGGGGATCGAAATTTTATAAGGAGGCAATTTAAAATGAAAAAGAAAGTTTTGCTGTTTTTAATTGCGATAAGTCTGGTTTTATCGGTATTTGCTTTTTCTATTTCAGCCAATACTTTTCCCAAGAAAGGCGATACACTTCCAATGATTAGCCTTCCCATTCCAAAAAGCCCGGAAGCGAAAGAATATCTTGGGATATCAGGAGAAGGCACATTCAAAATCCCTCAAATAAAAGCCAGGGTTCTTTTTATAGAAATATTCAGTATGTATTGTCCTTACTGCCAGAAGGATGCCCCTGGGATAAACGAGCTTTATCAATTGATAGATAAGTCTGAAGGTTTAAGGGATAAGATTAAAATGATAGGTATTGGGGCAGGAAATACCCCGTTTGAAGTAGAGGTTTATAAAAAGACTTATAATGTTTCGTTTCCCCTGTTCCCTGATAAGGATTTTACAATTCATAAAATGCTGGGGGAGGTTAGAACTCCGTTCTTTATAATCGTCAGAATCAATAAGGATAAGACCCATGAGGTAGTCCATAGCCAGCTTGGTGGGTTTCAAGGGGCAGATTCATTTTTTAAATTGATACTCGAAACATCGGGCTTAATCGAGGAGGGGAAGAAATGAGTAAAAAACTATCCTTCAATTTTCTTATGATGATTGGGATATTTATTATATTATCTCAGATATCCCTGGCATTTGCAATTTCAGAATCATTTAAGGGAAATATTTATAGTGTCGGGAAGCTCAAACCCAGAGATAGTATCCTCAGGGTTAAGATTGGAAGCCCCGCCCCTGATTTTTCACTTCCTTCTATTTCTGGAGAGATTATTTCTCTTGGGCAATATCGTGGCAAGAAGAATGTGGTTATCTCCTTTGTGCCTGCCGCCTGGACACCTGTCTGTTCAGACCAATGGCCTGGATATAATATGATAAAAAATATTTTTGATGAACACGATGCTACACTTATCGGAATAACGGTGGATAATATACCTTCCCTCTTTGCATGGACAAATCAGATGGGAAGGTTATGGTTTCCTATTCTGTCTGATTTCTGGCCCCATGGTGCTGTTGCTGAGAAATATGGTGTCCTTCGATCTGATGGGGTTTCTGAGAGAGCCCTTTTTGTTATAGATAAAGAAGGGATCATCCGTTATATAGATGTCCACGATATCAATGAAAGGCCTCCACTTGAGGACCTCGTGAGAGAGCTCGAGAAATTGAAATGAGGTCTCTTAAAAATTCCCCAGTCTATAAGATTCGTTTTAAATACTTTTTCAGAGGTCTTTAGATAGAATCAAGAGAAGTGGTTTAAGCCTTGAAATTTGCTATCCCCTTTTTGGTAGAAAGTCCGAGGTGAGTAAAAATAGAATGAAGATCCTGGCGATTGAAACCTCATGTGATGATACAGGGGCTGCGGTACTCTTAAACGGCAGGAAAATACTCTCTAATGTTGTATCCTCACAGGTCTCAATTCACAAAAAATATGGTGGTGTTGTGCCTGAGTTAGCATCGAGAAAACATATTGAGATGATTGTCCCCATTGTAAACGAGGCCCTTGAGAGAGCAGGTGTGGAGATTGGAGATATCGATGGTATTGCAGTAACACAGGGGCCAGGACTTATTGGTTCTCTTCTGGTAGGTCTATCCTTTGCAAAGTCAATAGCCTTCGTTAAAGGCATACCATTCGTTGGTGTTAATCATCTCGAAGCTCATCTATCAGCAATTTTTCTCGAAGACGAGGTTCCGAGATTCCCTTTTATTGGATTGGTTGTATCAGGAGGTCACACCTCACTTTTTCGTGTTGATGGGTTTGGGAGGTATCTGATGCTCGGTCGAACAAAGGACGACGCAGCAGGAGAGGCCTTTGATAAGGTGGCAAAATTTTTGGGTCTTGGTTATCCTGGTGGTCCCATCATTGATAGACTTTCAAAAGAGGGGAACCCAGATGCAATTCGATTCCCCAGACCTTTTCTTGGAAAGAATTCCTTTGACTTCAGTTTCAGTGGACTTAAGACCGCTGTAGTAAATTTTGTTAAAAATAATTATCCATCTTCTCAAATTTATTCGAGAGAGTTAATCTGTGATATAGTTTCGAGTTTTCAGGAAGTTGTTGTTGATGTCCTGATAAAAAAATTGTTATTGGCATCCAGAGATCAGAATATTAAGAGGGTCGTCCTATCAGGAGGGGTCGCTTCAAATAGTCTCCTGAGGGAAAGGTTAAAAGAAGAGGCATCGAGATTGAAGATTAAGGTCTTCATCCCATCTTTAGAGTTTTGCACAGACAATGCCGCAATGGTAGGGGTTGTGGGATATGAGTATTTGAGACTTGGGATTAGATCAGATTATTCTCTCAATGCATTTTCAAATATACACCCCTGATTAGCCATCTTTATATATTAAAGATATGGTTACCATGAAAGCATAAATCCCTGCATCAATTGATTTAAAATAGCAATGGTATCCCCCAGAGATGAACTCAAAATATATGGATTAAAGCCAAAGAAGAGACTCGGTCAACATTTTCTAATAGATCGCAATATCCTTAATAAGGTTATTAGAGCCGCTTCTATAGAGAGTGAAGATGTGATTCTCGAGGTAGGCCCTGGTCTTGGTGAGATGACATCTGCCTTAGCGAAGAGGGCAAAGAGTGTAATTGCAATTGAGATCGATTCAAAATTGGTTGAAATGCTAAGAACAAAATTTGAAAATACCTCAAATATTGAAATCATAGAAGGGGATATCCTGAAAGTAGATTTTTCTAAATTGTTCCGAGAGGCAGGTAGGCCATTAAAGGTTGTTGCAAATCTACCATACCAGATTTCGACCCTTCTTTTGTTCCGTTTTATAGAGGAGAGGGAGTTCTTTTCTGATCTAAACCTTATGCTTCAAAAAGAAGTGGTCCTGAGGATGATTGCCCCTGCGGGGAGAAAAGAATATGGACCTTTATCCATTTTTACGCAAATGTTTGCCATTCCATCGCTACTTTTTTTTATCAAACCCTCTTCATTCTTTCCTCCACCAAAGGTGGAATCAGCAGCTCTCCGAATAGTCTGGAGGGAGAAACCACTAATTAAATTTGAGGATGAGGAATGGTTTAGAAAAGTTGTGAGAGGTTGTTTCAGTTATCGGCGTAAGAAATTGATAAATGCATTGAGACATTCTAAATTATTATCCCCTCAACATATAGAAGAAAGAATCGAAAAGGCTGGTATAGATCCAGAGAGGAGACCCGAGACCCTCACCATAGAGGAATTTGGTAAACTGGCAGAGGGTTTGAGATTTGAAAAATTGTAAATCAGTGATTATCTTAATACCGAAGAGGTTTTAATCCCTCCTGTTTTCCTATCTTAGGGGGAAGGAGGGATTAATCATATTCGTAGCCAGCATGAGGTTATTGGCCATGAAGATAGATAGAAAAAGAGGAATGGAGGTTTAGAAAAATGCAATTTGATAAATTTACAATAAAGGCTCAAGAGGCGCTTCAAAATGCAAAGAATATTGCAGAGATGAAGCATCATCAACAGATCGATGTTGAACATCTACTTTTAGCCCTCTTATTACAAAAAGAGGGGATTGTGGTCCCAATTCTTCAGAAGCTGGGGGTAAAGCCCGATTTGATAATCTCTCGTTTAGAAGAAGAACTTAATAGAATTCCAAAGGTTACAGGCGCAGGTGCAGGTCAGGTATATATTTCAAGTCGATTAAACGAAATCTTTAATATGGCCTGGAAAGAAGCTGAGAGGTTGATGGATGAATACCTTTCAACAGAACATCTCCTTATAGCCATTGCTGATGAGAAAAGGGGACCATCTTTTCAGATTCTTCAGGGATATGGGATAACAAAGGACCAAATTTACAGAGTTTTACAGGAAATCAGGGGGCCTCATAGAATAACAGATCAAAGTCCAGAAGAGAAATACCAGGCCCTCAAGAGGTATAGCCGAGACTTAACAGATGAGGCAAGAAAGGGAAAGCTTGATCCTGTTATTGGAAGGGATGATGAAATACGGAGGGTTGTCCAGGTCCTATCCCGGAGGACTAAAAATAACCCTGTATTGATCGGAGAACCAGGTGTTGGAAAGACTGCCATAGTTGAAGGTCTTGCACAGAGGATTGTCAAAGGGGATGTTCCTGAAACATTAAAGAATAAACAGCTTGTTGCCCTTGACTTAGGAGCAATGATTGCAGGGGCTAAATTCAGGGGTGAATTTGAGGAGAGGTTAAAATCGGTTTTAAAGGAGATCAGTGCGGCATCAGGCAATATCATTCTCTTTATAGATGAGCTTCACACCCTCGTTGGGGCTGGTGCAGCAGAAGGGGCAATAGATGCATCGAATATGCTTAAACCCGCCCTCGCAAGGGGTGAATTGCGATGTATCGGTGCAACAACCCTTAATGAATATCGTAAATATGTTGAAAAAGACGCAGCCTTAGAGAGAAGGTTTCAACCCATCTACGTAGCCCAACCAAATGTTGAAGATACGATTGCTATCCTGAGAGGGTTAAAAGAACGCTATGAGGTTCATCATGGTGTGAAGATCAAGGACTCTGCCCTGATTGCAGCAGCTGTACTTTCCAATCGATATATCTCCGACAGGTTTCTACCTGATAAGGCAGTCGATTTGATAGATGAAGCAGCTTCGAGATTGAGGATTGAGATTGATAGCGTCCCGATGGAGATTGATGAGGTCCAGCGAAAGGTGATGCAGTTAGAGATCGAGAGACAGGCACTGAAGAAGGAGCAGGATAGGGCATCTTTGGAAAGATTGAAAAAGCTGGAGAAAGAACTTTCTGAATTGAAAGATGTTGTAAAGGAGAAGACAGTAAAATGGGAGAATGAGAAGAATGCAATTTCAAGGATTCGTGAGATTAAAGAGAGGATCGAGAAGACAAGACAGATGATGAAAGAGGCCGAGAGGGAGGCCGATTATGCAAGATTGGCTGAATTACAGTATGGTGAGATGACACATCTTGAAAAGGACTTGAAAAGGGAAGAGGAACGTCTTGCGGAGTTACAGAAGGAAGGGAAGATGCTCAAGGAAGAGGTGGACGAAGAGGATGTGGCTGAAGTGGTTTCCAAATGGACAGGAATTCCTGTAGCGAAGATGCTCGAGGGGGAAGTAGAAAAATTGATACGTATGGAGGAGAGGTTAAAACAGAGAGTCGTTGGCCAGGAGGATGCGATCGAGGCCGTATCAAATGCGGTTAGAAGGGCAAGGGCAGGATTGCAGGACCCTAATAGACCAATTGGCTCTTTTATATTTATGGGGCCAACAGGTGTTGGAAAGACAGAGCTTGCGAGGGCACTTGCTGAATTTCTTTTCGATGATGAACAGGCAATGGTAAGGATTGATATGTCGGAATTTATGGAGAAACACTCTGTTTCCCGTCTTATTGGAGCACCCCCTGGATATGTAGGTTACGAAGAGGGTGGATATCTCACTGAAGCGGTTCGAAGAAGACCCTACTCGATTGTATTATTGGATGAGATCGAAAAGGCACATCCAGAGGTATTCAATATACTGTTGCAGATTTTAGACGATGGAAGGTTAACAGATGGTCATGGAAGGACAGTAGATTTCAAAAATACTGTGATTATCATGACATCCAATATTGGTAGCCAGTGGATTGTAGACCTTGGAGAAAAGGATTATGATGAGATGAAGCGGCGTGTAATGGAAGCAGTTAGAGCACATTTCAAGCCCGAGTTCCTGAATCGTATAGATGAGATAATAATATTCCATGGCCTCGGGATCGAAGAGATAAAGGCAATAGTAGAAATACAGTTAAAGAGACTTCAAAACCGGCTCATGGAAAAGAGAATTCAGTTAAATCTAACAGAAAAGGCAAAGGAATGGCTCGCTAAAGAGGGATTTGATCCTACTTATGGTGCAAGACCTCTCAAGAGAGTAATTCAGAGAGAAATCTTAGACAAATTGGCTCTAAATATATTGGAAGGTAAATTTAAAGAAGGAGATAGAGTGACTATTGACGTAAATAGACAAAAAGGAGAATTATTATTCACCGCATAGAAATATAACTTAAGAGAGATTTCCGAAAAAGTATTAAAAAACGAATTTTTGGAATTGGGAGGTGGGGTGGAAAAGCCTTCGAGCGGATATCGAACCTCCCCTGTCATTTCAAGACCTTTTCAGAGCTCTCTAAGAATTTTCTTGACAATATTATAAAAACCTGTTATTTATACACATATTTTTAAAAGGAGGCCTAAATTGTAAATAGGCACGTAGCTCAGGGGGAGAGCGCTACCTTGACGCGGTAGAAGTCTGGGGTTCAAATCCCCACGTGCCTACCAAAATTAAACCAATTTGTTAAAAGTGAAGCTTAAGTTATTGGGGAGAAAGATTTTTTAATAAATGAGTCAAGAGGAGGCATCATTCACTTTTAGTGCGATGATGCCTCTTCGTTTTGAAATTCTTAAATTTATGGTAGAACAAGTAACCGTAACTTTCCATAACGGGACAAAGAGATTGGTTCCAAAGGGTACAAAAATTCAGGAGTTAGCCGATGATGATGTTCTTGCAGCCCAGATAGATGGAAAACTGGTCGATTTGTCCCAAGAGATAGAGAAGGATGTCTCTATTTCATATATATCTATAAAATCAAAGAAGGGGCTTGAAATACTTAGGCATTCTACTGCTCATGTAATGGCCCAGGCAGTCAAAGAGATCTTCCCAGCCGTGAAACTCACCTTTGGTCCATCAACAGATACGGGCTTCTATTATGACTTCGATTTTGAAAGACCATTCACCTCTAAAGATCTGGAGATGATTGAAGAGAAGATATCTGAGATTATCCAACAGGATCTCCCATTTATTCGGGAGGAAGTCTCGAGGGAAGAGGCCATAAAAAGATTTCAAACTATGGGGGAAACCTATAAGGTAGAACATCTGAAAGAGCTTCCAGATTATGTATCACTCTATAGGCAGGGGAGTTTCGTGGATCTATGTGAAGGTCCGCATATTCCATCAACAGGAAGAATCAAGGCCTTTAAACTCCTGAACGTCTCAGGGACATACTGGCGGGGAGATGCAAGAAATCAGGTTCTTCAGAGGATCTATGGAACGGCATTTCCTGACAGAGATGGATTGGAAGATTATCTTAGAATGCTCGATGAGGCACGTAAGAGGGATCATCGAAGGCTTGGAAGGGAACTCGACCTATTCAGCATACAAGAGGATGTTGGACCGGGTCTTGTCATCTATCATCCAAAAGGAGCACTTCTCAGGATGGTTCTTGAAGATTTTGAGAAGAAACTCCACCTGAGGAGAGGGTATCAGATTGTCATTGGCCCCCAGCTCCTCAAACTTGGTCTATGGAAGAGGTCAGGTCATTTTGAAAATTATAGGGATAAAATGTATTTTACAAAGGTTGAGGATGATGAGTATGGTCTTAAGCCTATGAACTGTCTTGCGCATATGATGATTTATAAATCTCAGATAAGAAGTTATAGAGACCTTCCCATCCGTTACTTCGAGATGGGAACTGTCCATAGGCACGAAAAGTCAGGTGAACTGCACGGACTCCTGAGAGTAAGGGGCTTCACCCAGGATGATGCCCATATACTTTGTCGTCCTGACCAGCTAAACGACGAGATATGTTCCATTATAGATTTTATTGATGATGTAATGAAGATATTTGGTTTTGAATATGAACTTGAACTGAGCACAAGACCAGATAAGTCTATAGGAAGTGATGATGATTGGGTAAAAGCAACACAGGCACTCTATGATGCCATCCATAAGAAGAACCTCTCATTTGAAGTGAATGAGGGAGAGGGAGCCTTTTATGGTCCGAAGATCGATGTAAAATTGAAAGATGCCCTGAAGAGGAGATGGCAGTGTGCGACCATTCAGGTTGACTTTGCCATGCCCGAAAGATTCGATCTCACCTATATTGGAAGTGATGGAGAAGAACATAGACCTGTGATGCTACACAGGGTTATTCTTGGCGCTATGGAGAGGTTCATCGGGGTTTTAATTGAGCACTATGGTGGTGCATTTCCTGTCTGGCTCTCCCCTGTTCAAGCAATTGTTCTGACAGTTACGGAGAGAAATGTCCATTATGGAGAGAAGGTTTATCTTCAATTGCTTCAGAGGGGTATCAGGGTTGAAAAGGATTTCCGCAATGAGAAGCTCGGGTTTAAAATCCGAGAGGCCCAGATCAAGAAGATTCCCTATATGCTGGTAATCGGTGATAAGGAGGAGAGGGAAGGAACGATTTCACCGAGAAAAAGGAGTGGTGAGACAATAAACTCTATGGGAATTAATGAATTCATCTCTTTGGTAGAATCCGATTACCCACAATTGTAACAAAGAGGGCTAAATACAAAGCACTCTCTGTAAAAAAGAAAGAGGAGGTGAGATTTATAGTAAAAGATGTCCGCGTAAATCGTGAGATTAGGGCCAGGGAGGTGAGGGTCATCGACCCTGAAGGGAAACAGTTGGGAATTCTACCAATTATGGAGGCACTTAGAACAGCAGCAAATTTTGATATGGATTTAGTGGAGGTCTCTCCAAAGTCGGAGCCGCCTGTCTGTCGTATAATGGATTATGGCAAGTTTAAGTATCAACAGAGCAAGAAGGCACATGAGGCAAGAAAGAAGCAGGCGGTTATTCATATCAAGGAAGTTAAGTTAAGACCTAAAACAGAAGAACATGATTTACAGTTTAAACTTCGTCATATCGAGCGATTCCTGAAAGAAGGCAATAAAACAAAGGTAACAATTGTCTTCAAGGGGAGGGAAATTACACACCCTGACCTCGGAAAGCAAATGGTGGATCGGATCGCAGAAGAGACAAAGGAATGGGGGAGAGTAGAGCAACCACCCAAATTTGAAGGTAAAAATTTTGTGATGATATTAGCACCTCATCAGAGTCAAAAGACAATTTCAGGGTGATATAGTATAAAGGAGGATAATGTGCCTAAGTTAAAAACAAATCGGGGAGCGTCAAAGCGCTTTAAAAAGACCGCTTCGGGAAAGATAAAGGCAAAGAGGGCCTTTGCAAGACATATCCTTACGAAGAAACCATCAAAAAGAAAACGTGTTCTAAGAAGACCAAAGTTGATTGAAAAAACGGATATAAAGGGGATTAAGAGATTACTTCCATACATTTAAAATAAGAAGTCTCTGGAAAAGTATTTAAAAATGAATTTATAGACTAGGGAGGTGTGGTGGAAAAGCCTTCGAGCGGATACCGATAATAACATGGCACTATTGATTAATACCCTGAAAATGCTTCTTTTTCTTTTAAGCGATTGTAAGCAATCTACCTTCTTAATATCCGCATTCGAAGGGTTTGGAACCATACCTCCCTAGTCATTTTAGGACTTTTTCAGAGTCCTCAATAGTGAATCGTGATTGGGAGGGTGTGTTATTAATAAGATTCATGAATCACTGACACGAAACATGTTATTTATATAAGAATAAGGAGGATTTAAGATCATGCCAAGGGTTAAAGGTGGACCAAAGACAAGAAAGCGAAGAAAGAAGATCTTAAAGATGGCAAAGGGCTATGTAGGTGGCAGGAGCCGACTTTTCAGGACAGCAGTTGATGCCGTTCATCGGGCACTGGCCTATGCTTACAGGGATCGGAGAAGAAGAAAGAGGGATTTTCGAAGATTGTGGATAACACGAATCAATGCAGCGGCGAGGATTCATGGAATCTCATATAGCCGTTTGATGGATTCTTTGAAAAAGGCACATATCGAACTCGATAGAAAGGTTCTGGCTGATTTAGCGGTGAACGATCCTGCTTCATTTTCGAAGATTGTTGAGATGGCAAAAGGCACAGGACTATAGAAAAAAAGATTTCCCTCTTCAGGGGAAAGAGAAGGGGAGAGATTTTTGAAGGAAGAACTTGAAAGTCTATATCAAGAAAGTTTGGCATCCATTTCCCGAGCTTCCAATGATAGAGATGTTTCAGAGATCAGGGTAAGGATCCTCGGAAGAAAGGGCAGCCTGACCCAGTTACTGAAGCGCTTAAGTACACTTGATGTGCAAGATCGTAAAGAAATAGGGAAAATGGCGAATGAGATTAAAGAGGATCTCGAAAGAAGGATTGAGGAAGCCCTCACCAAGATAAAAGAAAGAGAGTTAAGAGAAGCCCTCGAGAGAGAAAGGATCGATGTCACATTACCAGGGAGAAGGATCACCTTTGGCAGGAGACATCCTATTTCACAGATCCTGGATGAAGTGATAAGTATCTTTTCTCGCCTTGGATTTGAGGTTGTTGAGGGGCCGGAGGTTGAGCTTGATTATTATAATTTTGAGGCGCTAAACATTCCAAAAGGTCACCCAGCGAGGGAGATGCAATCAACCTTTTTTATTTCAGATGAGGTTCTCCTGAGAACCCATACCTCTCCTGTTGAGGTGAGAACAATGGAGAAGCATCCACCCCCTGTAAGGATAATCTCTCCTGGTGCTGTTTACCGTCGGGATTTAGACCCAACCCATTCACCTATGTTTCACCAGGTGGAAGGTCTTTTAGTGGATAGAGGAGTCACCTTTGCAGACCTGAAGGGAATTTTGACATTCTTTGTCCACCAGATGTTTGGGGAGAAGACAAAACTTCGATTTCGTCCGAGTTTTTTCCCTTTTACAGAACCGAGTGCAGAGGTGGATATTGAATGTGTAATGTGTGAAGGGAAGGGATGCGGGGTATGTGCCAATACAGGATGGTTAGAGATTTTAGGTTCAGGGATGACAGATCCAGCTGTATTTGAATTTGTTGATTATGATCCTGAGGAGGTCACAGGTTTTGCATTTGGGTTGGGGATTGAACGGATTGCAATGCTTAAATTTGGAATAAATGATATAAGGCTTTTCTTTTCTAATGATCTGAGATTTCTCAGACAGTTTTAAAATTCAGAATTTAGATATGGATTGTGGATTTAAATTCCACATTCCAAAATCTACAATTTGAGAGAAGAACGAATGAAGGTCAGTCTTAATTGGCTTAAGGATTATGTTGATATTGGAATGGATGTCAAAGAGCTGGTTAATCTCCTCACCATGGGAGGATTAGAGGTAGAGGAGGTTATTTCCGTAGGCGGAGGTTTTGATAGGATAGTGGTTGGAGTGATCCTGGCCATTCGAAGACACCCAAATGCAGATCGTCTCTCATTGGTAGAAGTGGGGACATCTGAGGAAAAATTCTCGGTCGTTTGTGGGGCAACAAATATCAGAGAGGGGCAGAAGGTTCCTCTGGCACTTGTTGGAGCCAAGCTTCCCAATGGTATGGAGATCAGGAGATCCACTATCAGAGGAGAGGTTTCCGAAGGTATGCTCTGCTCGGAGGCTGAGCTTGGTTTGGGTGAGGATGCCTCTGGGATTATGATACTTGATCCTGAAATTCCATTGGGTCTTAATTTGGGTGAGGCACTGGGTCTAATTGATAATATACTCGAAATAAGCATTACCCCGAATCGGCCTGATTGTCTGTGCATGATTGGTGTGGCACGTGAGATTGCCGCGCTGACCAATCAAAGCCTTAGATATCCCCCTACTTACCTACCATCTGAAGGAGAGGATATCTACCAAAAAACCTCTGTTACTATATTGGATCCACATTTATGTCCCCGATATGTGGCAAAGATGATTGAGGGTGTAAAGATTGGTCCTTCTCCTTATTGGATTAGAAACAGACTTGAGAAGATAGGTATTCGATCGATCAATAATGTGGTGGATGTAACAAATTATGTTATGATGGAATTCGGGCAGCCACTTCATGCATTTGATTTTGAACTTCTCGAAGAATCGAGAATTGTGGTGAGGAGGGCCAAGCAGGATGAAGAATTCGTTACATTAGATGGTGTGAAGAGAAAACTTGATGCTGATATGCTGATGATCTGTGATGGTGTAAAGCCTGTTGCCATTGCTGGAGTAATGGGAGGGCTTAATTCAGAGATAAGAGATGATACGAGGATTGTTCTCTTGGAGAGCGCATATTTCAATCCGGTTAATAACCGTTTGACTTCAAAAAAGCTCGGTCTTGAAACTGAGGCAGCCTATCGATTCGGTAGGGGAGTGGATTATGGAGGTTGCCTCATGGCTGCAAATCGTGCGGCAAAGATGATTCACGAGATAGCAGGTGGCCAGGTATTGAAAGGTTCTATAGATGCCTATCCCAACCCGATACAACCTAAACCCATAAGGTTGAATATAAAAAAGGTCTGTCAGATCCTGGGGAGAGAAATTCCGGCTTCTTTGATAAAGACTTATTTGAATAACCTGGAGCTGAAAGTTGAGGAGGAAGATAAGGATCATCTGAAGGTTTTACCCCCTTCTTTTCGGGGGGATCTTGAGAGAGAGATTGATCTAATTGAGGAGGTGGCAAGAATGGATGGGTATGATAAGATTCCACTCACCCTTCCTAAAGGTCCACCTTCTTCTGAGGAAAGGATTGGAAGCCTGAGTTTGGAGAAAAAGGTTTCTGATATTATGATTCATCATGGCTTCTACGAGGTGATCACTTATAGTTTTACATCTCCTCGCTCCTATGATTTTATGGGGCTAAAAATGGATGACCCGAGAAGGGACTACGTTCAGATTCTTAATCCCCTGAACGAAAATTTATCCATCATGAGAACATCTCTTATACCAGGCCTTCTTGAGACAGCCCATTATAATCTTTCGTGGAAGAATACTGATATCAAAATTTACGAATTGAAAAAGGTATTCCTTCCCCGAAGAGGGGATAGACTTCCGATGGAGGTTAAGTTTCTTTCAGGTGTTGCCGTCGGGATGGATCGTGATCTCCATTGGTCATCTCCACAGAGACAAATAGATTTTTATGATATGAAGGGCTGCCTTGAGGATATTTTTGATGCCTTAAGAATTAAAGGAATAAAGTTTCGGAAGGCAGAAGATATTCCGTATCTCCATCCAGGAAAGGCCTCAAGGATCCTCCTTGGGGAAGAGTTTCTGGGAGAGGTGGGTGAGGTTCATCCCAATGTATTGAACCATTTTGAAATCAATAGAAAGGCCTATCTATTTGAGATCAATTTTGAACTTCTGGCTAAATATGCAGATGAGACGAGAAGATTTCAATCCTTACCAAAATTCCCTGCCGTTTATCGAGACCTTTCTATAGTCATAGATGAAGCCTTAGAAGTTGAAAGGATTGAAGAGGCAATATGGGATTTCCGACAGCTTTTTATAGATGATGTTCGACTCTTCGATGTTTATCAGGGTGCTCCTATTCCTCAAAATAAGAAAGGAGTTTCATTTCGAATCCGATATCAGGCCAAAGATCGGACGTTGACAGATGAGGAGGTTAATCAATATCACGAAAAGGTAACTTCCCGATTGAGGGAAATTTTTAAAGTAGAATTGAGGTAATAAAGATATCAGAGAAAGGAGGAATGAGGCCATGACAAAAGTTGACATTATTGAGAGTATTTATGAGAAGGTAGGATTTTCTAAGAAGGAAGTGGCCAAGATTGTAGAATCCATTTTTGATATCATCAAGGAGCACTTACAACATGAGGACAAGATTAAGATCTCGGGTTTTGGAAATTTTGTAATTCGCCGAAAGAGGGCACGTCGAGGTCGAAATCCTCAAACAGGGGATGATATTGAGATCTCTCCAAGAAGAATCTTGACCTTCAAACCGAGTCATGTGCTAAAGGCTTCGCTGAACCGCAAAGAAAATCCCTCTTAATGGGATGACTTAAGTTTTTAGGCTAAATATCTTTAAGGTGATAGAGATAAGGATTATTTTTATAATTTATCTTTTAAGGCCTGAGTTTAAGAGGATTTAAAAAGGCGATAGGTAATAAGGACATGCCCCGATTAGTAGTGAAAAAAGATTTAGAAAGTCCAGTATCACATGAGAGGCTTTATTATCGGATTGGAGAGGTTAGCAGAATCACAGGGGTCAAGCCACATGTCCTAAGGTATTGGGAATCGGAGTTTAAGGTTATAAAACCTCACAAAGGATCATCCCTCCAGCGGCTATACCGGAAGAAGGATTTGGATATAATCCTTAAGATAAAAAAACTTCTTTATGAAGATGGTTTTACTATATCAGGGGCAAAAAAGAAGATTAGGGATCTCGAAAAGGCAGAAAACAGGCAGATGAAATTAAAACTTGTTGAGAAGAAATTTAATGGTAAAGACCGTGAGCTCTTGATAGCTATTCGTGAAGAATTAAAGGGGATAAGGAAGATGCTTGAATGAGAGGGGATTATTTATTGGAATTAACCATAATTTTATGGCAAAATAATAAATGGTTCTATGATAAATTTCGGGGCGTGGCGCAGCCTGGTAGCGCACTGGCATGGGGTGTCAGGAGTCGGAGGTTCAAATCCTCTCGCCCCGACCAAAATTTTTTTATTGAACATTAGGCGACCATTTAAAAAGAGAACGAATATTATTAATCGGAGCAATTAAATATTTACAGTTATCACCCTTACCTTCCTCCCTGGCCTGGCATTATCGACTTTTCCCAACGAGACTGAGTCGTAATTCTTACCTTAGAAATGAAGCCAAATACGGCAAGTGACAAGCCCTTACCCTAAGTTTGAGATTCAATTAATTTCTCTTAGGGCAAGCCGAACCCTCATCAAGATATCATTTATAAAAAATAGGGCGAAATACCCTGCCTGTAGGGGCGGGGTTCTTTACTAATTAAAATGTGATAATTCCTCTATGCTCTTCTGAGATAGATGACAGTTTTGGCAATGTTTACACCTCAGGTTGCAACTGGCAAAGGTGAGCCATAATC
>JBBITW010000087.1:0-15018 GCA_037440525.1 Deltaproteobacteria bacterium | reverse complement strand
AATTCTCAGGCCATCCTGTTCATTATAATGGATGTAATCAAGGGAGGATATACCTTTTATATCGATAACATAATCAGGTGATATCAAACCCTGTCTCATGGTCACCAACATCGATTGCCCCCTGCTATAATCTTTGCCTCCCCTTTATATCTGGAAAGTAAAGAGCGGGCCTCTTCAACTGTCGTAGCTGCGAAATATTCAAAATCTTTCATCATCTGACCTCCTTTTCATTCCAACGAAAAACCATTCGTTTACACAGCCTTCTTTAGTCTTTCCTGTAGGGCCTCAGTAAACTCCTCTTCCACCTTCTTTGCTTTGGCACGCATAATCCTGTCACCAAACATTGCCAATTTACCAACAATGTTCACATCCGATTTATAAGATACCTCAACTTCCCCGCCTGATAATTCTTTCAAATCAACTGTACTCTTCTGGACGAAATGGGCAGCCTTGGCAATTGTATCCTCTCCCTCCCCTTCCATCTCTAAATGAGTGGGAGGATTAATCTTTGTAAGGATACTCTTGAAATTGAACCTTACTGAGATAGGTCCAACCTTCTGTTTTACAACACAATTGTATGTCTTTTCGTCAACACGCTCAATCTTCTCTGCACCAGGTATACAGGAAAGCAAGGTCTCTGGCTCCAAGAGTGTATCCCAAACCTTTTGAATAGGTGCCTTCAGTACGAACTTCCCTTCCAGTAACATTCTTAATTCACCTCCTTTAGTCTTTTAAATTGATTGTCCGCTTCATAGAGATAAATCTATCTCTAATTTCCCTATGAAGGAATATTTTTATCCTTCGGTTTTCCATAAATTTCACGGAGCTGTCTTTTTAGGATCTTTCCCATAGATGACTTTGGCATCTCGGAGACAAACTCAACAGATGTTGGTTTTTTGTAACTGGCAAGATTCTCCTTGCAGAAATCTATGATCTCCTCTTCTGTAGCTTTGGCTCCGGGCTTAAGGACAACAATTGCCTTTATTGTCTCAACCCATTTCTCATGGGGCACACCAATAACCGCTGCCTCAGCTATGGCTGGATGCATATAGAGGACATTCTCAACCTCTGCAGAATAGACATTCTCCCCGCCGGTGATAATCATATCCTTTTTCCGATCAACTATATAAACGTATCGATCTTCATCCATATAACCTAAATCACCTGTATGATACCATCCATCTCTGATCGCCTGTTTAGTCTCTTCAGGCCTCTTCCAATAACCCTTGGTTACAGCTTCACTCCTAACGGCAATCTCACCAACCTGGCCTGTAGGAAGGTCCTGATCCTCATCATCAACAATTCGAACATGAACCATCTGGGACTCAACTCCTACGGAACGAAGTCTCTTCATTTGCCTCTCAGTTCCCTTTAGGAGATGATTTTTACGGGAGAGATGGGTAATCTGGGGCCCGGTCTCCGTGGCACCGAAGAATTGAACAAATACATTTGGTCCAAAGAATTCCATTCCTCTTCTCAAAATCTCCAATGGCATAGGAGAGCTCGAATAAGCAATAGTCTTAACAGACGAAAAATTATAATTCTTTCCTCCTGGATAATCAAGTATCATTTGAACCATCGTGGGAGCTGCCCAAAATGTTGTAACCTTCTCCCTCTCTATGGTTTCAAAAATACTTTTTGCATCAAACTCCTTGATGATAACAACAGTACATCCCATATATAGATGGGCAATTGGTAGGGCAAGGACACCCACATGGAATAATGGACCTATGTTGAGATAAATATCTTCTGGCTCAATATATTCAAAATCAGTGACCTGATGGATGATATCAATAAACCTGTTTCTATGAGAAACCATTACACCCTTTGGATATCCTGTTGTACCAGTTGTATAAAAAATACCTAATAAATCATCCTCCTTAATAAAGGAGGTGTCTGGCTCTGAAGTTTTGGCACCACTTAGAAGCTCTTCATAATATAAATTCCCTTCAATCCTTTCGTCCGTACAAATAAAGGTATGTATATATTTCAATTCTTTCTTAATGGTCTGTATCACTGGAAGATATTCCTGAGAAAAGAATAGAACCTTTGACTCCGAATCATTTATGGTATAAATAATTTCCCTCGGGGAGAGACGATAATTTATTGGCACATAGATCACTCCTGATTTTGCTCCAGCAAAGAATAACTCGAAGTGGTGGTGAGAGTTCTTGGAGAGTAGTGACATATGGTCTCCTCTTTTTATTCCAAGATTCTCAAATGAGTTAGCCAATCTATTACAACGCTCATTAAATGTCTTGTAGGTAAATCGGTTATCCTCGTATATCAAGGCCAATTTTTCAGGATATCTCCTTACACTATTTAAAAGGACCTCTACCAGATTCATCGATCTCCCCCTTCTTAAACGTCTTTTTTAAAATATATCCTCCTTTTTTATCCACGATGGAAACCAACGATAATATTCTTGTGGATTGGCTTTCTTCAGTCCCTTGTAAGTTGCCTTTGCCAATTCAATCCCCCTTCGGCCTCGATAAAGCTTAACAAGATTCTTCTTCTCTAAAGAAATCAATAAATCATCCAGGGTCTTATCATCTACTTCAAAATGATCTTTTATATCCTCACGGCTCATATGAAGTCCTGGGTTTGTTTTGTAATCTTCAGCAAGAATCTTTAATAGTCTTTCTTCGTCAATCTGAGGTTGCTTTAATGGCTTACCAAGTCTTGAAACAGGAACGCCAAGACCTTCGTGGATCACTCTATGGGGCATCTCGAGATCTTCAGCCATCTGCCTAAGACCCTGTCGATAGACAACGAGTCTGCATGCCTCCATTGTTCCTCCTGCTATTTCATTGACCTTTGCCACATTCATTATTGCCCCAAGGGGATAGAATAGGGTCAGGGCATCACCTCCCATGAGTTGAATTGCATCAAGACTTGCGTCCATAGTCTTCTCACATACAAATACCTTACTACCACTTGCTTCCACTCCTATATCCCAGCCAAGATCCCAAAGATATGCAGTATAGTAGGTCGCCAATCTTGCCATCTTTAATATGATAAAAAGATCAGCAACCTTAAACTGGTTGTTTACCAGCTCAATTGTAGGTCTTCCAAATTGGACACGCCTTTGTGCATAGGGAACAGCATATCTTACAAGTTCACGAAGCCAACCGACCTGCTGAGCAGAAATCATGGTCCTTTCAAAGTTAAGCCCGGTTGTCATAACCCTCCATCCTTCTCCCTCCCCACCTATTCTATTATCAATTGGGACGGAGACTTCATCAAAATTCAATACACCATTTGGGGCATTTTCAAACCCGATGACCTCATTAATCTTTTCAACACTAAATCCGGGCATTCCCTTCTCAACAACAAAAGCGGTCAGATGTCGATATTGACGCTTAGCTTCTGGATCATCACTCGTCTTGGCATAAACCATATATCGGTTTGCAACCCCTGCCGAAACAATAAACCTCTTCTTTCCTGAAATGATATATCTTTCTCCATCCTTTATGGCTGTTGTCTCTATCGCCGAAGCATCTGTTCCAGCAAATGGTTCAGTAATGCAGATGGCACCGAGTTCTCCTTTGGCAATCTTTGGTAAAAACCTTTTCTTTTGCTCCTCAGTCCCAAATTCTATTATCTGACGTAATCCCCCAAGCATTGTTGCACTGAATACGAAGCTCAGAGCAGGCATCCGTGATACCTCCTCTGTTAATATACAGGCTCCTGTTGCACCCATCCCCAATCCACCGTATTCCTTTGGTATACCTGCTCCGTAAAATCCTCTCTCACCAATGAGCTTAAATATATCCCACGGGAATTCCCTCTTGTACCTGCTCTCCTCATCTCTCGGAATCACTTCATCCGCAAATTTCTTTACCTCCTTAGCAAATTCCTTCTGCTCATCTGTCCACCAAGGATATGCTTCCATATCAGCCCTCCTATATTATAATTCCATTAATTTCCATAAACATGATTTGTTCTTCTCCTTTATCCATGTAGAAGAGGAATGATCAGTATTTCTCTTTCCCAAAAGTTGCCATATCTCCTGAGTCGTTAAGAAGAATATAATTGTCAGGGAGATAATTTATAAACCACCTGATAATCGTATTCCGATCAACCGGGATAAAAGTGGGTTTTAAGAGGTCATTTTTCTCATGCCAGAATATACCCTTTGTCTCTTCTGCCAATGGCGTTTGCGGGTATATCCTGACACCAACCTGGATGGAGATCTTATCGGGGTCTGTGTCTTTGATAAACATACAACTATCCCTAATGCTTTCTTCGTTCTCTCCCAGATAACCGAAAAGAAAATGGTAACTTTTCTCTATCCGAGGAGATTTGAATCTCTTCCTGACCTCTTCAAATATCTTAATGGATCGATGGACATCATCGAGGGTGAAGTCCTTTCCCATCCTTTTTAACATCTGCGAAGAGCCACTGTCGAGATCGAAAGGGAAGATTACCGTTCTATCAAGAGAATTTTTAATAGAAGGGTAACTCCAGCCATGGCTTTCAATTACAAGCTCTATAAACTCTTCATCAATATCTCTTGGGGTTATATAGGCCTGCCAGCTCTCGGGAATCTCACCTTCCTCGATCATTGCTCGAAGCACCTGCTTTGCATGATTAAGTGGAAAATTAAAAATATCATCTGTAAACATAAAAGAGGGAAACCCGCAAAAAGCCCCCTCTCCATATAAATGTCGGATGAGGTGAATCTCTCTCAAAATATCATCAATGGGTTTGGTCACAGAACTGTAGTGGCTGATTTGAGGATATGGACAGTAATGGCATCTGCTTCCACATCCGTTTTTTGTTCTGATCCCTATGCTTGTCCTCGGAGAATGGGCAAAGTAAGCCCTGATAAGACCGATATTTTGTAATCTTCCAATCTTAGAAGATTTATCTCCTGATGAAAATCTCTCGTCTGATCTTCCTTCTAAAAATCCCTTTATCATTTCTATGAGGGAAGTCTCTCCTGGTCCTTCTACTCCAACCATTCCCTCTCCAAATAGATTTAAAATCTCCTCAGACATCAAAGAGAAACCGCTTCCTCCCAAAATGATTGGGAATTGCTCTTTATGGGAAGTCATTATACATTCAATATATCTCTTGATCTCTGGAAGATAGTAATTGAATTCGTCTTCAGGGCCTTTCCATTGATATGTCGAATCTATGTTTCTTATTCCAACTCCAATAATATCCCATCTCTTTTGGCTTATGGTTTGTTTTAAGGTCTCCAATATCCTTTTTTCTCTCCGTTCCCTTTCCTCCCCAATATCAAAACCTATTGTCTGTGCCAAATCAAGTATTTCAACATTCTCAAATCCTTCTTCGAAAAGAGAACCCTGAAGATAATCTAAACCCAAAGGATAAACAGGATAGGCAAGATTGATGAAACTTGTGTTGGTATCGATCAATAAAATATTTATCTTCCTAAAATAGTTCATTATGAAGAAAAATCTCTAAGACTCTAACCTATCTCCCTATCATCTCTGTCCCAGTACCAATCGGGTAGACAGTCTCTCCACTCAATCCCACGAGTGGTCAGCACCTTCCACCATTCCTTTCCATTATGCTTCAATTCTGTCCATGATTTATAATTATAATTATTCTCCCATTCTGGAGCGAATTCGTGTATGACCCGATCAAAGAAGTCAGTAGGGATATTTGAGATATCTTTTGGGTCAATGGCTTGCCTAAGTTTCTCATAGAGATCTCCATAATTCGGTCCGAAGGGTTCGCTGGTCAATCCCATTACACTTAGGGCTCCAAGATTGGCTGTGAATTGTCCGTTATCAATTGCAGTTCTTTGGGCTGCCACCCAATGCTCCCAGGATTTATATTCACCTGACTCATACTTCCCCATTGGCTCTCTCGGATCCCATTGGACTAAAAATTCAAGATAACCACAGTGGCCAAACTCTATGAGCTGATGCCAGCCTTCCTCTCCGTATTCATCCATCATCGGTGGTGTAAATTTCTCTTCCTTTTCTTTGAGGAGGGTCTTTCCCCTCGCAAAGGCATGGGATAGTGTATCTATTACAAATTCTACGGAGACATATCCACCTGCTGGCCACCACATTCCTGCGGAGTCTGCATTTTTTATCCATGACTGATCAGATTGCTTTGTCTTTCTCAACACCCCTCCCAATTCATCCATAATCTGGAAAAGGACCTTCTCTTCATACTGAAGCTGTTTTTCACTTGTGTATCCTATAAGAAGTATTCGTAAAATCAAAGAGGTAGATCGACTCTTCTTAATCTCAGACTCCTCTTCAATCCATTTCTTCCAGAAATCCTCCCTTGATTTGGATTTGGCCCGGTAGCGCCAGAGAAGAGGAACCTTCATAACTGCCGCACCGATCTCAGAGCGGGGAATTTCACGCATTGCTTTAACGAGGGCTTCTTGAGATGGCATGCTGAAGTTATACCACCGGATTCGATTCTCAGGAAATCTCAATGTGCTCTCCATTCCCCTTCCCTCAGGAACCATTCTCTCAGGTAGAAAGAGGGGATGCATCTTGATGGCCATTCGGGTAACAATGCCAACCTTACCAAACCATCCTACTGCCCCACGGAGAAGCCCTCTCAGGTCTGGGCCAGGACCCTCTCCCCAAAAAAAATCCTGACTGTTAGTCAGTGAACCGAGTGTTATCAACTCTCCATCAGGCAAAACCCATTCCACGGCCAATATCCTTCTTGTGGGAAATCCCAGGCGGTAGCTTAGTGGAGAGTAATTATAAGTAAGGTGATTAGCAAGGACAGAGGCCTGAGAACCTCCCCCTGGAGTCAATGTATAGAGCCCCCTTTCTTGGGCTTCTGCCTGAAGGGGTGAATAGATACATCCAGGCTCTACAATGGCTAAAATTTGTTTTTCATCCCATTCCATTTTACGCATCCTTGCAAGATCAAGGGTTACATGGAAAGGCGTCTTCCCACCGCAGTGCGTTGCCCAGAAGGAGCTTGCTACAGAATATGGCAGATTGTAATGGTAACATAGCCTAACAATCTTTTGAACTTCATCTGTACTTTTAGGCATGACAACAACTGCCGGAGGTCTCACACCCCGCTGATAGATTGTATCATGTCCCTCTCCGCTCTTAACATAATTCTCTGTAATAGCAGGGTCATCTGTGATAAACTCTTCACCCACGATGGCCTTCAATGCATTGAAAGCTACCTTTGGAATACCCTCCAAAACCTTACTCATCGTATACCTCCTCTATTTTGAAATCACCTGGGCAATAATCTCAGTAATGTCATAAATCTTAAAATGGTATCCTTGCCTTTTGACTTCTGAAAGGAATGTCTGCTTACAGTATGGACAAGCTGAAACAATCACCTCTGCACCAATTGCCTTAGCCTCTTCTAATCTTTCATCTGCTGAATAAGCTACCAGATCAGGATAGGCCTCTTGGGCTCCACCATGTCCTCCACAACACCAGGAGAACTCATGATGGCGGGGCATCTCCAAAAGTTCTAACCCTGGAATAGAAGACAAAATCTCTCTTGGTTGGTCATATATTCCATTTACACCTCGCCTAAATTCTTTGGGTGGAAAGCCTTCTTTGGGAACAAGACAGGCCCATTTCCCTCTTGTACCTTCCCAGTGAATCCATGGCTCGGATAGCCTTCCCAAATTACATGGATCATGCCAGGTGGTTTTGAGATCAAATGGCTTAGAGAATTTCAATGTCCCATTAGCAACAAGTGGAGCTATCAATTCTGTTATGTGAACGACTTCAAAACCAAGATCCTCAGTATTTATCCTTAACCATCTCGGATAATCCACCTTCCATGTCTTATAGCACTCTGCACAGCTTATCACCAATCGCTTCGCCCCAATCCTTTTCATCATGGTTAGGTTATGGTCAAGCTGTTTTTTAAATGCATCGAAATGGCCCATCGCAAAAAGTGGATGTCCACAGCATTTCTCCTCCTGAAATGTATTAAACTCAATACCTATTGCATTCAGGATCTTTACTGTAGATTGAGCAATCTCTTTATTTATATAAGAGGAGGCACAACCGACAAAATAGATGGTTTCTGCCTCTTTGTTCAGGGGAATACCATTTTGCCACTTCTTCCGATCTTTGTGAGGAAATCCGAACCTGTTATGGTCTTTTCCAATCGAGTTGACAACTCGATCAAAGGCCCTTGGATACCATCCTTTCTCTACCATCCATCCCCTTAGTGCCTCAAGGGTGTTCAGTATCTCTAAGTCCAGATTTCTTTTACATCCTGCGTCGCATGCCCCGCACATGGTGCATTGAAATACTGTATCGACCAATTTTGGTGTTTTGTTTAGTCGTCCTTCCACGAGGGCTAAGCCAACCTTCATTCTACCATAAGCTACCTGCGAAAAATAGTACTTACCATAACTTGGGCACCGGTAGACAAAACGGTTATTGGGCATATAAATATGATCAATCCACTTACAACTCGAACACCTCATACAACGTCTCATATCATAGATATAATCTTCAAGAACGAACGACATCGTTTATCCTCCTTTTAAAATCGACTTCAAAAGCAAGTTGTCATTGCGAGGAGCCAAGCGACATGGCAATCTCATAAGCTTTACAGAGTTTATCCGAGTAAAAAGCGAGATACTTCGCTCTACGCAGAATGAAAGAATGTAAAGGGTTCGCAATAACATGTTTTTGTAATCATCATTTTGAGTCACTCACTATAATTTTAGAAACATAGGTTCCCTGGACACATTATATAGTTTGGATCTAACACATCTTTAACCTTCTTAATCGTATTGGTATATCCCCTTGCATGATCAAATACCATCTTTGATAGGAGTCCATAAGGTCTCGAGAAGAAGGCTCCTCTATGGAAAAGCCTTTCTGAAACATCAAGATATAATTTCTTGACCATCTCCTTCTCTCTTTGATCCTCGGGTGAATAGAAAAATTGGTACTCCATATGGCTGGCCCTTCCCTGCTCGATGGGTTGAAGGTAAGCCCCAATTTCATCTACATTATATCCATAAGAGCCAGCTACCTCCCTGACAATCTCTGTAAATTCTGGAACACGTTCCATCTTTGTTATAAAAAAGAGACCTTGGGAACTACCTTTCAAGCTATGTTTCCAATATGGCTTATTCTCGGGCCATGGATTTCTTAATAAATCTGGCAATCTCTTCTCAAGGCCCCGACAGCATGGGAGTATAGATGAGATCCCTTTTACCTGGGGAATATCGGCAACTATTTCGTCGAGGGCCTCCTTCTCATATGCTATCTTATCCTCAGGAAAACGAGGAGGTCCACTTAAGATAACTATTATTACCCACGTAGGAAACTCCCTCTTTAATCTTTTGAAATCCTCAGGACCTTCTTCGGCAAAGATAAGAGCCCCTGTCACATTGTTTATCAGAAAGCATTCATTACCTATCATACGCCTCTGAATCTTATATAGAGGTTCTATGGCATCCTCCACTCGATCGAAGAAGATAAAATAGGCCTTATCTATTTTGGGCAAATATTCAAACTTGATAATTGACCATGTCACAATCCCCATTGTTCCCTCGGCTCCCTGTAGGAAACGATACCAGTTAGTCCCTGGTCCTTCGGGGTTACCTCCTCTTGAATCGCAATGGTCTGGAAAACCTGGCACACAGGCTGAACCTGTCCGAAACCTCATACCATTACCCCAGATCACCTCGTTTGAGCACATTGGCTCCGAATATTCGAAGCGTGGATTTGTTGGAACCTCGCGTTCGAGGAGACTTGTAATAACTGAACTTGAAGAAGGGGGAAAGAGAGGCATGATACACCTCTGCCCAATTCTTGCCAATTCCGACTGAAGCTTGCCCCATGTTACTCCAGGTTCAATAGTAATAAGCCGATCCTCAACATTAATATTTAAGATCCTGTCCATTCGACGGAGATCCACAATGATTCCGCCAAGTTTAGGTATTGTGCTTCCATGAAAATGGATCCGGGAACTAACAGGAATGATTGGTAAAACCTCTTCATTAGCAAGTTTTATTAATCTTTGGACCTCCTCAGCATTGGCAGGTTTTACAATGAAATCAGGCATACCAGGTGAAAGAAGACTGTGGTCTTTAGAATACGCCTTCAAAGCATCGGGGGTATCTTCAACATAATCCCCACCAACTATTTCTATAAGCCTCTCTTTGATAGACATTTATATGCCTCCTAAATTTTTTTATGATAAAATAAATATTAATTTAGAAATTATTAATATATTAAGTATTTCTTTTTGTCAATAGATTTTTTTAAAAAGTCTAAATGTTTAAATTTATTAATAAATTTTAATAATTTTGAATACTTAAATTATCCTCCTTCAGAAAACAATTAAAAAATTTGGATCATCTCCAAAAAAGTTGACAAAATCTAAAGGATTCAAGGGGTCAAGGATTCAAGGGAAATGCTTAAGAATTACAAAGAATTAAAAATTTAGTAAAGATCATATAAAAGCATGTTTAGATATTTACAAAAATAGAGATTATGAGAAGTTAAAAGAATTCTTAAGGCACTAATAAAGTCTTTTCCTCCAGAGGCGGATCCGATTTTATCGGAGTAAAATAAGCACTTGAACCCTTGAATCCTAAAATCCTTTCCGTCAGAGGCGGATCTGAGTCTGTCGGAGAATCCTTTTTAGCAACTAAATTGGAGAAGAACCAAAAATTTAAATTAAATTTAAATCAAGAATGAATTCTCTGAAAAATTTATTCAAGCCTTTAATTAATTTATTTAAGGGTATTTTTACCACAAAATTCCTCTAAATTATTTAATTTTAAATCAATAATATCCTTCTACTATCATAATAGCCTCCCATTATTGAGACTGTGTCGCAATGATGTGTATGCCATTTTTGTCATTCCGAGCCTCATTTTTCTGTCATTCCGAGTCTCATTTTTCTGTCATTCCGAGCGAAGCGAGGAACCTTATGAAAGATTTCTCGGCTAACGCCTCGAAATGACACAGAGTGGTGTCATTCCGAGCGAAGCGAGGAATCTATAGAATTCAAACCCTTATAAAACATAGATTCTTCGGCTAAAGCATCAGAATGACATTACTAAACAGCCTCATTTTAAGGGGAGGTTTGGAGGGGTTAACTATTAAAATATTTTTCAGAGCTCAAATTATTTATTGACAAAATTTATTTTCATTTTAATAATTAATATATTAATTTATTTGGTGGCATATGGGGTCTAAAAAATCTAACTCCTATAGATTATACAAAGAAAATATGAACCCAAACGAGAAACTATTGATTTCCATCGTTAGGACATCAGAACTCTTCAAAAACAAGATTTCAAATCTATTTAAAAATTATGGCCTCACTTTTTCCCAATATAATGTGCTTAGGATTCTCGAAGACTCTGAAGAGGGGCAGAATACAATTACCAATGTAAGTAAGATTCTTGTTGTATCAGGGGCAAATATGACAGGTATGGCCAAGCGACTGGAAAGAAGAGGTTTCCTTATCAGGAAAAGCGATTCAAATGATGAAAGAATCACCCTGCTGGAAATTACCCCTAAAGGCAAACAGACCCTAATAAATTTAGCTGATGAAAAGGAAAAGATTCTTAGCAAATTTTTAGAAGGCCTAACAGATGAACAGATAAACAATCTTCTTAGTATTTTAAGAGAAATACGAAGAAATGCAGATTCATAAAATATTCTTCCTCTCATTGAATCGGTGCAAATATAAAAATCACAGCGCCCCAAAGAGAATGAGAAAACATCTGGATCAGGAGATCTCTTTTCCATAGATAGAGGAGACCCCAAAAAGCCCCTGCTACAAATGAGGCAAGGATAAGAATCGAATTTCCTGAGAAGATATGTACCCCGGAATAAATGATGGTGGTAACGAGATATCCTCTTAAATATCCCCATTTAACCATAAGACGATCCTGAATAAAACCACGCCAGAAGATCTCTTCCCCAGGACCAGTAATGAAAAATAGTAGTAAAAAGACAAGAATCTTATTTGTACCCATTCCAAGGGAATAGATATTTTCAACCTGGCTATTTGATCCTGTAAAGATATATGAAGCAAATTTATTGCCGATGAGAAAAATAATATAAAGAAGGAGAGAAGAGATAGAACCCCAGAGGATTGAATTGAATCTAAAAGAAATCTTTGGTCTCTGCCAAATTAAAGAATAAAGGGAAATAAAAATTACTGAAAATCCAATCTTTAACCAGAAGTTCCCTGCTGAAAGGCCAAATGTGAGTGCCCAGCAGGCCAATGCTATTAAAATGCCTCCCAAAATCACAGTGGAACCATTCTATTAAGAATTAATGCAAATATGAGGAGGAGACCAAAAAAGGTGTTTAGCTGAGCTGTTATTGCATCAGCGGCTTCAGGTATCTTCCTAATAAAATCCTTAAGAAGATGGATGGCTTTTGGAAGGGAGAGGAGAACTATCAAACCCCATGGACTCAATAATCCGCTCAAAACTATTATGATGATATAAAGATAAGAAATCAGTATGAGCCCTGCATAGAGAATTAAACTAATTTTGTTTCCAAGCAATATCCCAATGGTTTTAATACCCTGTCGGGAATCATAATCGATGTCTCGAATATTATTTGCCAGAAGAACCAAGCTTACAAGAATCCCGAACGGGATTGAAATATAGAATGCCTTAATAGAAAGTACCTGTCTCTGAACTACATAGGCCCCTTCAAACATCAAAGGACCCCACATGAGAAAAACGAAAAACTCCCCCCATGCCTTATACTTAAATTTTATTGGGGAGGCAGTGTAAAAAAGACAGGCAAAAAAACCTATCAATCCAATCCAGAATATCAGCATTGATCTCATAAATGAGAGAATCAACCCAATTATAACTGTTATTACATTTAAGACTATTGCTTCCGCTAAGAGCTGTGAAGGTGTAAACATCCCCGTAAGAATTGGCTGAGGACGATAGCGAGCGGTTGGAGAATCAGGCTGATCAACTTTGTAGCGGGTATCAAAATAATCATTATAAACATTTGCCGCTCCATGGAAAAAAATAATCCCGGCACAAACCAGGAGATACCATCCCCAAAGGATTGGCCCTTCTTCCGAAGCGATGAGTGTTCCAACAGTAACCGAAATCAGGGACATTGTAAAGGACCATGGCCGTGTGGCTATAAAATAGTCTTTAATTCTTTTTCGAAACATTTTATCAAAACTCCCTCCTCGAGGTCTAAATATAAAAGAAATTGGATTCTTTAGCAACAAATTTCTTATTTAGGCTGCTAAATGTTAGCTTTCCTTATTTCTTAGAATTCAGTGAATTCACGGCGCCGTAAACCTTCGAGATCAAGCTCATGTTTCTTTGGATCAATCTTTATCTCCCACTTCTCCATAGTCAATGCACCTATAATGGCATCCAGTTCATAACCATCTGCCCTACCAATTTCGTCAATTGGAACTGCCTCTGCATCAAATTCTAAACCTTCGATCTTGCCAAGTATTACACAGAGTTCCTTTACCTGAATCTCCCTCCCGCCTAAGGCAACTCTGTAGGGTTTCAAAATAGTCCTTTTGGGTACCTCCATCAGAAATTTAGTCCGAATATAAGTATGAATTGAACCTGTATCAAATAAGGCAATCCCAGGTTTTCCCTCGATCTCAATCTCCTTTATAATCCTGCCCATTATCGCCTCATTAACTAAAAATATAGATTTATATTTTCATATGTCTGAGAATTATTGAACTGCAGGTCTTATTTTAGTAGAAATTTTATTTTAAAAAATATTTTGTGTCAATCTAAATTTCAATGCCTGCTTTACTTTAATTTCAGCTAATTCCAATCTTGATGCTGTCATTAACGATACTTGGGATTTAAATAACTTTGGGTGATCGCAATGACTGATAAATATACGCCCAAAGTGTATCCGCCTTTGGCGGAAAGGCCTTTAATAAAAAAATCGCTCAATTTAGGAATTACTTATTAAGAAGCAATGATAAGGGAATAAATACGGAGGAATAAAAGGAGTGGATAAGAAATTTTGAGGTTTCTCTGGCATCACGATTAAAGATGTGAACCTATTTTTTGATATAAGAAAACCCAATAATTAAAAAGCGATATATTGAAATTTCCGATTTGACATAGAGTGAACCCTCTTTTAATCTATTTTTATAATTTTAATCAATGAATCAATGGAGGAATAATATGAAGGAGATTGATTGCAGGGGAATGAGCTGCCCACAACCTGTTATCACAACAAAACAGACACTTGAAGAAATAAAAGAAGGAGAATTGGTTGTCATTGTGGATAATCCTTCCTCATGTGGTAATGTAGAGAGATTTGCAAAAAGCCAGGGATGTGATGTCAAAATTGAGAAAAAGGGAGAGGATTTCTATCTATACATTAATAAGACTACAGCAAAAGTGGAAGATGAAAAAATCAAAAAGGATGAGAAGGCAAGAAAGGTGGTCATTTACATAAATTCTGATCTCCTTGGCTCTGGGGATGAAGCATTGGGATCATTCTTAATGAAATCATTTTTAAAGACTTTGCTCGATCTTGAGAAAAAACCCGATCGTCTGATCCTAATAAATAGTGGGGTCAAACTGGCTTCGGAGGGTTCAAGGGTTCTGGAGCATCTCATTTCGTTATCTGAAGCAGGGGTTGAGATTGTCTCCTGTGGAACATGTCTCGATTTCTATAAGTTGAGAGAAAAATTGAAAGTGGGAACTATTTCCAATATGTATGATATCATCCAGTCCATGATTGAAGCCGATCGATTGATCCAACCCTGAGAGGTATAAAAACTTATTAATATTTAAATTCCATAAAAAAATTTGATCTTTTCTCATACCTTTGATAAATTATATTTATATCTCCTGGAGCATCTCCGAGGTCTCTGAAAAAGTATTTAAAACGACTCCTATAGACTGGGGAGGTGGGGGTGGGATGCATTCGAAGGTAACCAAAGTGATTCTTTCGAAAAATGAATAGGCTAATCTATCCCTCAGGCCTCTTAGATTGCCTTTCTTATTTCTGATAAATGGAGGAGTGAAAAATGGCAAAGTGTTGGTTCTGTAAGAGTCAAAAGGGAAAGAGG
>JBBITW010000086.1:9924-15058 GCA_037440525.1 Deltaproteobacteria bacterium | reverse complement strand
AAGGGTTTGAATTCTATAGATTCCTCGCTTCGCTCGGAATGACAAACATGGCATAAACATCATTGTGACACAGTCTCAAGGGGAGAGGTAATGGTCGGTACGACTCGCAACCGAGGTGAGGGGGGAATTTATAGACTTTTTCAGACCTCTTAATCTGAGACCTCTGAAAATCTTTAATCATTCATTAATGTCGGGGAGATATTGAGTGATTTTTAATGGGATTGATAGAAATTGAATGACCTTTAATCATTTCCATCAGATTTTTTGAATCATAACCAAAATGGATCAGTAATTCCTCAGTTGCCTTAAGAAGCATCTCGGTATACTTTTCGACATCATAAGTATCATCAGGCCCAACCAGTGGAAAGGGTCTCACCCGTTCTTCCTTATCCTCGGATAATGCATTCTTGATCACATATCGAACCTTCTCTCCTGGATGAATCTCTATGCCTAAATCATCTAACTGCTGAACTGCAAGTGCAGTAAGACTATCTACCTTATAGTCATCAGGTCTCTGAGAAATTCTCTTTTCAATGGATAAATCCTCATATTTCGTCCGCCATTCCCTTAACCTCATGCAGTATTCTGAGAGAAGATTCAAAATCTCAGGTATCTTTGACTGAAAACCTTTTACATCCTCTACCCCTTTCAAAATCTCGAGCATCTGAACCTGGGCCTCCTGAATCAATGGTGGCATATCTCCTCGTCTGAACATAAGACCCCTTGCCTTGATCTTTCCATCTTTGAACAGGCCAAAATATCTGTTAGCCACCGGGCTCTCAGGATTCCCCTTTGAAGGAAGAAAGGCCAACCAGCGATAGATTCCTTCGATTACCATAGTGATTCCGGTCACCTCGCTGATCCTTTTACAGACCCTTTCAACATCCTTCTCACTTAATCCCTTTTTATGGATCCAGAGTGAATCGGTGAGAGCATGAAGAAGTTCGAAACCCTCTTCTTCACAAATCTCCTTTGCCTGAAGGAGTTTTTCACGACCAAATGCAGTCACCGCTTCGTGAGCTTCAATCTTTCCAAAACGGGCATTCCGATAGCCTAAGTATCCAAAACATGTTACGAGCATCCACTTCAGTGCCGTTTGCTTGCGATTATAAATCTCTCTCCTATTACATAAAAAATCGCTTCCAAATTCCCCTGACCCCTCTTTGCTAAAAGGGTGGTCATCTCCATCTCTCATATCCCATCTTCCACCCTCCAACTCTTTGACCCTCTTCTTAAGCCAGGCCCTCCTTTCCAAAATGGGCCAGAGTGTCTTCGGAACTATTCCTTCCCGTTTCTCACAAATGTTATAACCAACCTCTGGAACCCGATTATTCTTACAGCACCTGCAGAGCACGGTCTCAGGAGAGATATTGTGGATCGCCATAATGGTTGGATACATAGAGGAAAAGTCAATCTCTGCCACATTCTCAAAGATTCCCAATCTTGGTTGATAGACAAGTCCTCCTTTGTCCGAAACGAGTAGATCCCATGCAGTCTTGAAATGCTCAGGCTCTCCTTTTCTCCATGGAATGAGTATGCCATCCTGAAATGCTCGATCGAGCTGCATTGAGGTAATGGCTGTTCCAGGCGAGGTGCGTGCCATCCTCTGGACAGGAATCTTAGCGAGTCTTGCAAGCTCAACTACCCCATCCATTCCTGACTCTTTATAGATGAAGGAGTTTCTGCAATCTATATGCCATCTTCCGAAAAGAAGTTGTGCGGGGGCCTGATAGTAAGTGCGACCATAAGAAAAGTAAGAACGACCTTTCATGGTTAAACATCTTTGCAGGGGTGAAGGTTCCCTGTCCCAGGGAACGGAAGTCCTATACCTTCTCCCCAGAGAGAATAGATGGTGGAGAAGAAAGCCGTCTCCATCATCGCTCAGAATCACATCAGGGTCAAAATGCCTGATAAATCTACCCAGCTCTTCAAGATCGATATATTCCATCTCTAATCTATATCCCTCACATTCTACTAACAGCGCTTTTGAACTATTCTGATTTATTAAGCGAAGCTCCATCACTCGAATGGTAGAAAGGGCTTCTTCATCCTTCCACACCGATTCAGCAGGATCGGGATGGATCTTAAAGATTCGATCTCCTTCAACCTCCGCTATACATCGCCCTGTAGGGAAAAGCCCCTTCTCATAAAGGTAGACCTGGGGTAAGGGTATGTCACAATTGTAGAAAGTAATAGCCTCTTCCCATCGTGGAAGAATCTTTGGAAGTCGAATATAATGCTCAGGGGCATCAAGTTCGATCTCCATTACCTCCATTTCTTCTCCACTCCAGAACTCCCTCTTCATAGTCCACTCAAACCCTGTTGCCTTTCGGTCTTTCTTGAGGGAAAAAAATAGGCCAAAGAGATCCCTTTTCCTGCCTCTTGCGTAGAATCGGGGTCGAAAAGGTTCTTTTAGCCGGTGAATCGATCCATCCTCACCTTTGATCCACAGGATCATCGAAGACTCAAGTGGGTAGAGATCGAAAAGCCATCCCCTAATATCCATAATTTTATATTGTGCATAGGGACAATTCATCAGTTGTCCCTACAGCTTCCCTTCAAGCTCTCTAAGTTTTTTTCTCAACTCTACCAATGCCTTCTCATGTTCTATGAGGACGGAGATTATAATTGTCTCGAAAGGCCAGGGCCTTGAGGCATAAACCCCTGCCTGGATATGAAGCCTTGCCTCTTCGAAGAGTCGATCGAGAAACTGTTGATCCTCTCTCCTTAGACCCCGCCGAAACTTTTTCCATTCCTGAACTTCCTGCTCAAGAACCTGACTGAAAGGGAGAACTGTTCGTCCCATATGCTCACCTCTATAAAAGATAAAGGCCAAAAGTACTTGGTGTTAATTTAAATCGTCCGCTTGATAAGATTTTCGAAGATATTCCTGCCGGACCTTTTAACCCATCCCCGTTTAAGTGACGGGTTACAGATCCTTAATTTATTTATACCTAATTCGTATCCAGCATCTCTTCAGGTCGGATTTGGTTTACAACGTAAAGTTTCCTTTCCGAAAGATAAAGCATGATCTTCTGATGAGGTTAAGGACACTGGAACAATTTCAGGATAATTGAAAAAGTTCTTTGGAATCTTTTCTGGAACAAGCCTCACCTCATGCCCCTCCAAACCGATCCTCCACACCAGGTCAGCAAATTGAAAGAGTCTTTTTGTAAGATATACCCCTCTTGGATTCAGGAATTTTTCCTCACGCCATCCCCTTCCCCACCTGCGAAGAGGAACTGCATGAGAGGTGTGGGAATTGGATTGAAACAGAAAAAAAGGAGTTCTTCCCATCGCTAATTCCTTCACCATCCGAAGAGATCTATCAAAGAGGAGTTTCGTATCCCTTTCGCAAACATCCTCATCTAAAAATGTATTGATGGGGCCGAGTATAATTACACATGGTTTTTCAGAGAAAGACTCATTTCTCCATAAAGAAGACAATCTTTCTCCCATTAACGTAGCCATCTGATAACAGGTAAAGGCCCTTGCAATTCGAATCCTTTTAAGAAGGACTTTTGGAGAAATCAACATCTTTTTTGCAAGAGATGAAACCACATAGGGGTCGAAACTATTGGCCCCATCCAGCACAACCACATCCACTCCCTTCCCTGCTATCCATCCTGCCACGTAAGAAGAAATCTTCTCTGCCCATTCTCCGTGGAAAAGTATCCTCCCTGGAGAAGAAGGAACCCTATATAGAATCAACTGAACCAGAATCCCATCGAGTGGATTCTCTTTCACCTCACACAGATCCTCTCTTCGAAGAAGAAAGGGGAAATCTGCATTCCACTGTACGATTTTTTTTAGCATTTTCTAAATACTCCAATCACCTTCCCGAGGATCTTTATCTCTTCTGATCCCTCTTCAATCTGAATCGTCTTCCAGCTTTGATTATCCGGTTTAAGCTCGACCTTTCTTCCCTTTTTGAAAAATCTTTTCACCGTTGCCTCTTCACCCATAAGAGTTACAACAATATCTCCATTCTCTGCTGAAGGCTGTGATCGAACAATGACATAATCGTCAGGGAGGAGGTAGGGCGACATGCTTTCACCTTTTACCCTGAGAATAAATACCTCTCTGCCCTCCACCCACTCCGAAGGGAGTGGGAGAGTCCCCTCCACATGCTCTATGGCCAGGAGAGGCTTCCCTGCTGCAACTCTACCCAAAACCGGAACTTCTCTAAAAATCGTCTCTCCCTCTTTCTCTGCACTTATTCCACCTGGCTTATATCCCTCGAATACAAGAAGCTCAAGCCCCCGTGACATCGAACCCCTTCGTTTCAAATACCCTTTTTTCTCCAATGCCTTGAGATGGTCGAAGACTGCACGTGGATAGATATTAAAGTGTTCACCGATTTCTCTGACAGAAGGGGGGTAGCCCCTTTTTCTTATAAATGTACTTACGAAGTTGAAGATTTCCCTCTGCCGCGATGTCAATTCCATGGGGCACATCCTTTAATTAATCCTCCGTTTCTAATTCACTCCGAACTCTAAATCCATCACTCATAGTCAATCTTATTATACTATACATTTGTTTAGTTGTCAAGAGAATTTTTTGAGGCACTGAAAAAGTATTTGAAAAGAGTTTTTAAGTTTAGGAGGTTAGGTTGGAAAAAACCGAAGATTTTCAGCCCCTAAATTGCACTGTTCGAAATTCTTTAGTGAATATATCTTTATCTACATTTATAAAGAAGGACCTACCTTTAGTCGGTTTTCAATCTCCTCGACACGCCGCTGGAGAATTTGAACCCGTTCCTTTAAAGAAAGGATCTCATTTTCTAATATTTTTCTCTTTTCAATCTCTTCATCGATCTTTTTCTCTATTCTACCTAAAGCCGCTGAAATAGAATAGTATTCAGTCTCAAGCCTTTCAAATCTCAGATAAATCTGATCAAAATGACCGAGGATATCTCTAAATCTTCCGTCATGCTCTTCTAATTTCTTCTCAATCCTTTCAAATCGAATATCATTAAAATCAAATCGTTTATCAACCTGATCAAATCTTTTATCAACCCCCACCAACCGTTTATCAACCTGATCAAATCGTTCATCTACTTTGACAAACCTCTTATCTACCTCGGTAAATCGCTCATCTACCTTATCAAACCTCTCATCTACCTTGATAAACC
>JBBITW010000086.1:3529-9824 GCA_037440525.1 Deltaproteobacteria bacterium | reverse complement strand
TAAACCGCTGATCTACCTGATCAAATCTCTCATCTACCTTGATAAACCTCTTATCTACCTCATTAAACCGCTCATCTACCTTATCAAACCTCTCATCTACCTTGGTAAACCGCTGATCTACCTGATCAAATCTCTCATCTACCTTGATAAACCGCTGATCTACCTGATCAAACCTATTATCTATCTGATTAAACTTTGGCTCGAGATCCTTTTTATAAAAATCTCTTAAGACATCCAAGATATCTTTTTTACTTATCCCAACCGACTTAATATTTTTCCTTTTCTTTTCCAAGAAATCACATCCCTCTATTTAATTTAATTCAAATCTATATCTAATTTTCGCTAAAGTCAACAAAAAAAATCATGACTTAACTTTGATTCCTAACTCATCTTAATTATCCCGGATTCAATCTAACATCACGAGACTATGCTGTCAAGTATCAATCTTGAGGTCTCTGAAAAGGTATTTAGAACAAACCCTATAGACAAATTTTTATATCTCTTGACTTAAATCAAGGAAGAATATACAGCAAGTGGTTATATATTAATTAAATCTCGGAGCCGTCGTCTATGGTCCAAGAAAATTAAAAATATAAAGGAGGAAGAATATGGCAATAAGAAAGATTATTAAGATTGACGAGGAGAAATGTAATGGCTGTGGACTTTGCATTCCTAACTGTGCTGAAGGGGCGCTTCAGATTATAGATGGAAAAGCTAAACTGATTAGTGATAAGTTCTGTGATGGGCTTGGAGCTTGCTTAGGGCATTGCCCTCAGGATGCCATCAAAATTATTGAAAGAGAGGCTGAAGATTTCGATGAAAAGGCTGTGGAACTCCACCTTCAAAGAGATACTAAGGGGAAAAAAACCTTTTATGAATGCCCTTCGTCAAGACCAATCCAATTTAGATTTTTAAATGCTGAAACTGAACCCAGTAAAAGCAAATCCCCTCATTCCTGCCTCTCTCAATGGCCTGTTCAGTTGAAACTTCTTCCTATTAATGCACCCTATTTCCAAGATGCGGATCTACTAATTACCGCTGATTGTGTTCCCTTTGCTTATGTAAATTTCCATGAAGATTTCCTCCAAGGAAAGACACTGGCTATAGGCTGCCCAAAATTAGATGATATCAAATATTATAGGGAAAAACTGACTGAAATCTTTAAGACCAATTCTATAAAGGAAATAACCATCGTATATATGGAAGTCCCATGTTGTTTCGGTCTTGTTATGGCAGTAGAGGAAGCATTAAGAAACTCAGGAAAAGATATCCCGATCAAAAAGGTTAAAATAGGAATAAGGGGAGAGCTAAAAAAAGAAATTGGTATTGAAGATCCTATACACCTTCGCTCATCAGCAAACGCATATCTATAATCTAAATTGAGCGATTCCAGATTGTCATTGCGAGGCGAAACCGAAACAATCTCGATTTTATATGAGATTACCACGCCCTGTGGGCTCGCAATGACTTATAAATATCCGCCCAAAGCGGATCCGCCTTTGGCGGAAAGGCTTTTAGTAAAAAATCGCTCAATTTAAATATAATATAAAATTCATATTGGTTGAGGCGTATAGGAAATAATTAAGGCCTGAGAGAAGCAGGGCCTAATTCCCTGCTTCTCTCTTAAGGAGAGATTTAATTTAACTTTTCCTCGATGTTTTGGTTTGGAAAGGGGTAATAAGTTGATCTAACTTTTTCCCTCCACATTTTGGGCACTTTGCCTTCCCCTCATCATGATCTTTAATGCTCAGAATGACAGTAAACCTTTTATTACACTTCTGGCAAAGATACTCATAAGTGGGCATCCATTCTCCCTCCTTTCACTATTAAATCTTATCCATTTATCTAAAACTCGAATCCTTTCTTTAAATAAAGGAAAACCTTCCACGATAATATATATAATAAAAATCCTGATGTCTACTGTCAATAGGAAAAAAGAGACATGTAAAATCAGCAATTATTTGATATTTTTATACCATTTCTGAAAATGAATAAATGGACATATTAAAATTAGCCTTTTAAATCTCCCTTTTCTCCCTCTTTTTCTAAGATGTATAAAAAGGCATATTGAGAGTTCTGAGAAAAAATAATTTCAAATGACTTGATTTATCCTTCAAAACCAAAAAGACAATTCTTATGAATTAGATCTTTTTTCCAATTTCCAGATGATAAGAGGCCCCATAAGTCCACCAATCCCCAATAACATAAATGCCCAGCCCCAATTTGGAAAGTATCCATATCTATGTAAGGCATCTGTAGGATTTGTTAGATCCAGTATGTATCCAAAAAGAATTGGAGATAGGGAAGCTGCTCCAAATCCTAAGAGTGATTGAAGTGCCATTGTTCTTCCCAAAATGGCCGGGGGCACCAATTCTGTTATACCAGTTGAGAGGACCGAGGAATCTCCAGTAACCATAAACCCATAGAGAATGGCCAGGATAAAAATTAACCATAAGGGAGAAGTCCTTGTCCAGCCAAATATCATAGAGAGAAAACCACTGCAAAACATTGCTACTCTAATTGTATTTGCCCTTCCATATCGGTCAGAGAGAGCGCCACCCATTGCATTGGAGAATGCCCCTACCAAGATTACCACTCCACCAAGGACTGCGCTCACATTAACCGCCTTTTGAAAATCGTATTTTGCCGTAATTAAACTGGCTGTAAGGAAGGCAACAATCCAGCCCCTCATCCCAAACATCTCCCACATATGAGCAACATATCCCCCTATCATCCTCATGGCAGGTCTGTTAAATATAATTTCTCTAAAATGAAAACCCTTGCCCATTTCTAATGCCTTTCTTGAGACCTCTCCCAATTTAAAATAAGCGATAATACCTCCTCCGATCGGCCCAAGAGATGTAAGGAAAAAGGCCCATCTCCATGATAATATAGAGTTTAGCAAAGCAGTTAAAAATAGAGAAAGCGAAACACCTAAGGAGAATATCCCAACATAGATGCCTATGGCCATCCCCCTTTCCTCTGATGGAAATTTCTCAGATACCATTCTAAGCCCTGGCATGTAAGTCCCTGCAAGTCCGATTCCCATCAGTGTCCTCATGATTAATGCGGATCGAAATCCATCTGCAAAAATTGAAAATATGATTCCTGAAATCCCGGCCCAGAAGGTTGTTAGGACATATATATATTTAGGTTTTGTATAATCTGTCAGTGATGTAAGAAAAATAACAGAGAGAAGATAACCGATTTGATAAGAAGAATATACCCAACCTGCCTGGCTATTGGTCATAGACCACTCCTTCTGAAGGAGAGGGAGGAGGGCAGAATAATTGGAAAAGACCAACATAGAAACAATTTCAGCCAGGCAAATCCATATCAGCCATCTAAGTCTTTCATTTAATTTCACTTAAAACCTTTTTCTCCAATCTTCTTTTTCTATAAAGGAGAAGTTCTATCTCTTTTGGTTGATATAGATAAGCCATCTCCAATGCCCTATCTATATAGTAAATTGCCTTATTACAGTCTTTGACCTTATGCTCATAATATTTTGCCAATTCGACGTATGGAAAGCTATCCTTCATAAATGGCCAATCCACCATCTCTTCCCATAACAGGCGTGCCCTCTCACTCTGACCTATCTTTTTTAAGGCCATTGAAAGCCATTTCATTGCCTCCCAGGTCAGCTCATCGTCGCACCGTTTTAGGGCAAGTTCAAAACATGGTATAGCCTTCTTAGGTTCACCATGATCCCAGAATAGTCTCCCGAGGGAGAAATGTTCCACTCCCCTTCTCGGTCTTGCAGCATATGGATCATGATAGATGAGGTGGATCCTCCCTGACAAAGCTACCATTGATAGGATATCCATCTGGTTATGATAAAAAACCTTACTGATCTTTCTTCCATCTCCTGTCTTGATATATTCGAAATAGAGGGAGGGAATCCACTCCGAGGGAACATCGTCCACCCTCTCTATACCCAGGAGTTGTGATTCGAGTGTAATAAGACGGCAGTTCTCATAAGCTCCTTTCCAGATCCTCCTCGATGGATATAGAAGATCCAGATTTGGCATCTCCTTAATTTTGGAACTAATTCTTGAGAGTATGAATCGGGTCTCGAGAAGTGGTATATCATAATGTCTTCCGTTGAATGTAACCAAAAACTGAAATGATTCGATTATCTCATTGACCAGAGAAAGAGAAGCCCTCTCCTCAGAATGATCCCTCATAAAAAATTGCTCAACCAGAAACCCATCCTCCTTAAAATATCCCAATCCAATCAAAAAGGCCAAAGTTCCTGTGCCCCCTGAGAGCCCTGTTGTCTCAGTATCAAGAAATAGGGCCTTTTTTAAATCCAGTTCCTTAAGCCTCTCGTCTTTCATCAGTAGATGGGCGGGATATGTTGGAATGTTTAAAATCTCGGAAAGCGTCATCTCCCCAAATCTAAATTCAGGGGAGAAATGTTCCTTTCTCCGAAATGTTTCCCCCCACAAAGTAGAGACAATCTCTCCATTGATCAGTTTCTCAATGGGAAAAATCTCTTTCTTCTGAAAAAATTTTTTAGGTTCTAAGAGGCGATCCAATCGCTCCCTTAATTCCCTCACCTTCTCATTCTTGAGGTCGGATGACTCTTCTGAAATTGACTTATATAAAGAAACAAACCTATTTAAACGTTCTCTGAGATCCATCGTTTAGTATTTCTCCCAACAATGCCAATGCCACTTCTTTTGATTTCTCACTGATTTCTTTGGTTGGTCCAACGCATGATGGACAACCATAGAGACATCCACACCTCGATATAAGTTTCATTGTCTTTTCAAGAAGTTTTGGAGTGTCATCAAAGAGTTGATGGCTGAAACCCATTCCTCCTGGATAATTATCATAGATGAAGAGGGTGGGCTCAAAAAGACCTATCTTATCCTCAGGGATCTTATCTTGAGAATTGAAAGAGGAATATATACCCCTTGAATCTCTCGAGAGCCGGATAAACCACTTTGCCCCCCGATCTCCAACACAACGATTGATATCATGAGGATCACACATAAGGTGAAGGGCCCCCATTGAATGAAAAGCATAACCAAGACCCAGAATTCCATCAATTATATCAAGGCGATTATATGGAAGCCTCTTTATCAAACCCTCCCTGAAGGTTAACCAGTAGGAGGTTGTGTGAAACTCTAAATCCGGGAGCTCAATCTTTCCATAACCCAAATTTTCAAGTGTATAAAATTTAATCTTTTTGTATCCCACAATGCGAGTAGAAACCCTGACCTCACCATGCTCATAAATTATATCCTTTTGATCCTTTCTCTCAAATCCCTCTAAGATTGAAACGTCTGTATAATCCATTGCATCAGTATAATAATCTCCATGGGTCTTTTTCACATAAGCCCTTCTGTTGATATAATCAAGTTTCTCAACTGTATAGAGCTCTGATTCACAGATATAGACAGCACCTTCATAAAGTGTAGTATGTGCGCTGATAAAATCTACCTCGGCGATTACCTCCTCCTTACGCTTAGTGGTATCAATGACTACAAAATTCTCTTCTGATGTTGAGCGAAGACTTATCTTCTCTGCTGGATAGGCGTCCTTTGTCCAGTGCCAATATCCTCCAACATGATGAAGGGTCCCATTCTCTTCAAGATATTTTAAAATCTGATTAAGGTCTTCTTTCCCAAACTTTTCTCCATCTCTAAATGGGAGTTCAAAAGCGGCACATTGAATATGGCTGATAAGGATAAGAAGATTATCAGGGTTGATCAATCCATGTTCAGGAGTCTGACCAAAAAAGTAATCAGGATTTTCAATGATGAATTGATCCAGGGGCTGGCTTCGAGCGATAAGGATAGCCATCGATTTCCCCTCCCTCCTTCCAACACGTCCTGCTTGCTGATAGGTGCTCGCAATCGAACCAGGGTAGCCAACTATTAAACAAACCTCTAAATCTCCGATATCGATCCCGAGTTCAAGGGCGTTTGTGGAAACAACCGCCTTAATCTCTCTCTCCCTCAATCCCTTCTCAATCTCTCTTCGAACCTCTGGAAGGTATCCTCCCCGATACGCTCGAATCTTCCCACGATCCTCTAACCTCTTTTCAAAACGGTCCTTAAGGTACTTTGCTAAAATCTCCACATTAAGGCGGCTGGTTGCAAAGAGAATCGTCTGTATCTCATTCTGTATAAATGGGGAGGCCAGTTTTCTCGCTGCATGGATGTGGCTTCCCCGTATCCCCAATTCTTTATTGATAATGGGAGGATTATAGAAGATAAAGATCTTCTCTGAAGAGGGTGCACCACTTCTGTCTATCAGGCTCACCTCCCTCTCAATAAGTCTC
>JBBITW010000086.1:0-3506 GCA_037440525.1 Deltaproteobacteria bacterium | reverse complement strand
TGGCAATGGTGGCTGAACAACATATGAATTGTGGGTTAGATCCATAGAAGTTACATATTCTATTCAGTCTCCTGAGGACATTGGTCATATGGGAACCAAAAACCCCACGATAGGTATGGAGTTCATCTATCACTATAAATTTAAGGTTTTGAAAGAAGTTTATCCATTTCGTATGGTGAGGAAGGATCCCCGTATGAAGCATCTCAGGGTTTGTAATTACAATATCTCCCTGATTGCGTATAGCCTGGCGAGCATCCTGTGGAGTATCCCCATCATAGGTATAGGTCTTTATAGGTCTTCCAATGAGCTTAATAAGTTTCTGTAGTTCAAACATCTGATCCTGTGAAAGTGCCTTTGTAGGAAATATATAAAATGCCTTTGAAGAAGGTGTTTGAAGTTTCTTATTTAATACAGGGAGATTGTAGCAAATGGTCTTTCCCGAGGCAGTGGGAGTAACAATGACAACATTTCGTCCCCCTTCAATCAGTTCAATGGCTTGAGCTTGATGAAGATAGAGACGATCGATACCTAAGCTTCTTAATGCCTCTCTTAGAATTGGATTAATAAATTCTGGAAAGGGTTTATACTCTCCCTCTTTTTTATTAAATACCCTAAAATCAGTGATGCAGGGTGAGATATTACTCGATCGCCTCCAGGACTTGACGATCTCCTCAATGGACATACCATTTACGCCCTTATTAGTAAAATTGCCCAAAGATTATTAATAAGATCGAAACTTCTTGATAAAGGTAAAGATTTTAGGTCTTATATTTTTATTCAGATTTCTTTCATCTCAAATGCCTTTAAAAAGGCCTCAACGACCTCTCTGTCTAATTGTGTCCCTGAAGATCTTTTGAGTTCTGTGATTGCCACCTCTCTGCTCAAGGCTTTCCTATACGGGCGGTCCGTTGTCATGGCATCATATGTATCAGCAACTGCCACAATCTTTGCAATCAAAGGGATATCATCACCTCTCAAACCATCAGGATAACCTTTCCCATCTATCTGCTCATGGTGATACTTAACCCCGGGAACAATTTCTTTAAGCTGACGAACATGTTCTACAATCTCTGCTCCCATTTTTGTATGGCTTTTGATAATATTAAATTCTTCAGGGCTTAGGCGATCCGGTTTTCTCAGGATATGATCCTCAATCCCTATCTTTCCAATATCGTGTAGCACAGAGGCAATCCTTAACCATTTCATCTCCATAGGGCTCAATCTAAGAAATTTGGCTGTAGCCAAGCTATAAGAAGTAACCCTCTGGGTATGGCCTCCAGTATAAGGATCCCTTTTTTCAATGGCATCGGCAAGGGATTCTGCTGTTTGAAAAAACATCTCCTCCAACTGTTGATAGAGTCGAGCATTATCGAGTGCAATGGCAACCTGATCAGCCAGGGAGATAAATAAGGAAAGATCTTCATCATTAAAATCCTCACCTCTCTGCTTATTGATTGCCTCCAGAACCCCTATGACATTCTCCTTTACTTTGACTGGAACGCAGATAAGGTTTCGGGTTTTAAATTTTGTCTTCTCATCCGCTTCCTTAAAAAACCTTATATCCTTCTGCGGATCATTGACAATCAGCGGCCTCCCTTCTTTTGCAACCCACCCTGCAATCCCCTCCCCAATGTTGAGAGTAATTGTCTTAATAGCTTCTTCTTTATCCCCGAGTGCCACCTCAAAATAGAGATTTCTCTTTTCTTCGTCCACAAGGAGAAGGGATCCAACCTCTGCCTCCATCAGTTTGGTTGCAGCCTCCATTGCCCTTCTTCTTACTTCTTTATGGTCTAATGTAGAATTTAGAATCTGACCCAATTGGGAAAGGAGTGCAAGCCGTTCAACCCTCTGCTCAATCTTTTTTAGCTTCGACATCCATTGATTTAAATCGTTCACTCCCTCATTCATATTTTCCCCTCCATTAAAGATGGGTTAACTAATTTTAATATCTTTGTCAACAAAAATCTTTATGAGCTCTGAAAAAGTATTTAAAATATGTTTTATAGACTGGGGAGGTGGGGTGGAAAAGCCTTCGAGCGGATACCTTTAAAAATTTAGCACTTATTATTAATACCCTGAAAATGCTTGGTTTTTCTCTTAAACGATTGTTAGCAATTTAACTTCTTAATGTCCGCATTCGAAGGGTTTGAAACCCTACCTCCCCAATCAAATCAGGACTTTTTCATTAGTCTCTCTTTATGAGCTCTGAAAAAGTCTAAAAATTCGTTTTTAATACTTCTTCAGAAGTCTCTATTTAGAGGATATTTGGCAATTTTTAGTTCGGCCAAATAATTATAACCTAAATTTAGAAATTCTTTTCAAAAACTTCTATTCAGGAAAGCAGGAAAATTGACCATCCTTCTCACCCATTTTGAGAACCCAAAGGCCACATCAAGTAAGAAATATTATGAACATTTGAGTTTATATTGTAACCTAAATTGAGCGATTTTTTATAAAAAGCCTTTCCGCCAAAGGCGGATCAGTCATTGCGTGGCAATCTCAAATATAATTCCCTCGTTTCACTCGGGACAAGGCTTCGGCTTTGCCTCGCAATGACAATATAGAATCACTCAATTTAGATTACAGTTATCATCCTTACCTTCCTCCATGGTCTTGTCTTATTGACTTCCCACAACGAGACTGTGTCGTAATTCTACATAAGAAATGAAACCAAATACGGCAAGGGACAAGCCCTTGCCCTACGTTTGTGATTCATTTAATTTCTCGTAGGCTTGCCGAACCCTCATCAAGATGCCATTTATTTTATACTCCCATTATTGCAGAGCAATGAACTATAGAGAAATTACAAGGGGGCTTGAAGCTTTAGGTTACAAAGAAATTCCAATATTTTTTAAGCATTCCCCTTGAATCCTCGACCCTTAAATCACTATTATCTTAGGAAGTTTTTTAAAGATGATCCATAAAGTTTAATTTTTCCCTCCCACTTACCTTACCTAAAATCCCCTTCACCTCTGAAAAAGTATTTAGAAAGAGTCTTATAGACTGGGGAGGTGGGGTGGAAAAGCCTTCGAGCGGATACCTCTAATAGTTTAGCACTAATGATTAATACCCTGAAAATGCTTGATTTTCTTTGAAGCGATTGTAAACAATTTAACTTCTTAATGTCCGCATTCGAAGGGTTTGGAACCCTGCCTCCCCAGTCAATTCCAGACTTTTTCAGAGCTCTCACATAGGGAGCTCTGAAAAACTTATAATGAAACCAAATATGGCTTGCCCTACGCCTTAGATTCGTTAATCTCCCGTAGGGCAAGCCCTTGTGGCTTGCCGAACCCTTATCAAGGTGTCATTTATTTTATGCTCCCATTAATAAATAATGTAGATGTTATGGTAAATAATACTTCAGGACTTTTTCAGAAACCTTACATAAAAAACATAAAGATCTCTGAAAAATACATAAATTCCCCCTCACTCCTTCTCCCAAAGGAGACTTTGTCGCAATGAGGTGTATGCCATGTTTGTCATTCCGAGCGAAGCGAGGAATCTAT
>JBBITW010000085.1:0-15097 GCA_037440525.1 Deltaproteobacteria bacterium | reverse complement strand
AAGTAAAATTAGAATCAAAACACCTGGCCTTAAAAGCCAGGAAAGTCCATAATTATCTGTTGCGAGGAAGAGCCTGTTTTCCGCTAAGGGTCCAAGGACAAGCCCTAAAATCAATGGTGGCCTTGGCCAATCGAGCCTTTCCATAACCCAGCCCAATCCTCCAAAAATCAGGACAAGGATGAGATCTTCAAAGGCATTTTTTTCTGCAAAGGCACCAAGAAATATCAACAAAAGAATGAAGGGAATAACAAGGCTTCCCTTGATATAGGTGACTTTAACCAGTTGCTTCAGAATAAGGAAACAGATTCCTACGGTAATTAAATTTGAGATTACGTTGATCCATACAAATGAAAATGTTAATGAAAGGTGACCCTTAGGCTCTGGAATAAGCATGTCAGGACCCGGGACAATACCCTGGATGAGAAAGGCACCCATCAAAATCGCCATTAACACACTCGCAGGAATTCCAAAGGCAACCATGGTTACTAAACTGCCACCCATGGTTGAATTGTTTGAAGCCCCTGGCCCTAAGACCCCCTCCACAGCTCCTTTTCCAAATCGTTCTTTATTAGGAGAGCTCTGAACCGCATGGGCATAAGCAAGCCATTGAGTGGTTGCACCACCCATTCCTGGAATAATGGCTGTAAATGTTCCAATAGCACTGCAACGAATAACCAGCCCAAAGTGGCGAAATGTATCTTTAACACCTTCCCAAACACCACCCAATTTATCCATCCGTTCCCCTGCAATACTCGTTCTCTGAATGGCTAAATCGACAATCTCAGGAATAGCAAAGAACCCAACTGTAATGGGGACCAAACCGATTCCATCCCACAGAAAAAGCTGACCGAATGTATAACGCTGAATCCCTGTCATTGGATCAAGTCCAATTGTTGCCAAAAAAAGACCTATTCCTCCTGCAATAAACCCTTTAATTAAATCTTCCCCGCTAAGGGATGAAACAAACGTAAGTCCAAGGACGGCTAACATAAAAAACTCAGGGGAACCAAAGCTTAGAACTAAAGGACGAATCACAGGGATCATAAATGCGAGTGAAAAGGCTCCAAAAATGGCACCCACCAATGAACTTAAAAGTGCTGCGCCCAGTGCACGGCCAGCCTCACCTCTCTTTGCCATTGGATGACCATCAATAATAGTTGCTGCAGTTGTGGGTTCACCAGGAACACCAAATAGAATTGAGGTTATATCACCAGTAGTGTTGGTTACTGTTGCCATACCCAAAAGAAATGCAAAGGCCTCTACAGCTTTCATTTTGATAATGAAGGGAAGCATGAGGGCAAGTGTTGTTGGACCACCCAAGCCTGGAAGAATCCCAACAGCAAATCCAATCAAAACACCTAAAATCATCAGGCTAAAGGTGGTCCAGTTGAAAACCTGAAAAAGTCCTATGAGAAAGGCATTGAGCATCTCAAACATCAGAAGAAATCCTTCTTAACAGAAGAAAATGGGAACGCTATACTATTTTGAGGTGATCTCTTTTAGTTTTCCAACCAGAGAAGGATTCAGTTTAAAAAGCCCTTCTACAACTCTCTCCAATTCCTCCGCCGTAACAGGTGAAAAGATAAGTTTTGACTTTTCTCCCTCCGCAATACACTCTTTATCACGGAAGGTTTCTCGAAAAGCCCTTCGTAATATTTCCACCCGATCTTTTGGTGTGCCAGGGGGAAGGACGTAGGGTCTGGCGATGAGACTTCCTCCATGAATTCCAACCTCGATGAGCTTGCGACTCTCCTCAGACTTTGCCAGATTTATTGCAAGAGGAACTTTTGGAATGTCTGGGAGTGGTTTTGGAACAGCCTGAAGAACAGGCACAATCTCACCAGATTCTATTCCCTTTCGCCATGTTGCTTTTATTGATTCCCACCACCATGCACTTCCTGCAAGCTCTCCACTCTCCACTGCGAGACGTATATCAGCCGTCCCCTTATATCCTGATACAAGCTGAATAGGAAGTCCAAGGGCAGCCTCCACAATCCTTATTGCATTATTCGGTGTATGAGTTCCAGGTGCAGTTCCACCCATTTTAACCGGGGTCTTAGAGGCCATCCATTTCTCAATGCTTGTAATCCCGCTGGCTTTACTCATAACGTAAGCTACATCATCACTTCCAGGTGCAGCAATGAACTCAAACCTTCTCGCATCAAACTCAATCCCTGGGTTTCCAAATATCTGTCCAAAAAAATGACCTCCATTAAAAGTGGCAATTGTTAGACCATCAGGTTTTGCAATTTTAAAGAGATGATTCGCTGCGATGAGGCTTCCTGCTCCAGGCATATTTTCAACAATAACAGTGGGATTGCCTGGAATATGTTTTCCCAGGTGCCTTGCAATCAACCTTGAATATGCATCGTAACCGCCTCCTGGAGAATACCCAACAATGATCCGAATAGTTTTTCCTTCATAAAACGAGGTAGCCCCAAAGGCAATAAGAGGGATAAAAATGAGCGTAAGGATTAATAAATTATACATCATCTTCTTTAACATATCTTCCTCCTTTCTTTAAAACCTTAAATTTAGATTCTGGGATTTTTAAAATCCCTCTTGAAATTAAATTTATTTCATGCATAAACTTTTCTATAATAAAATATCTAAATAGTCAAGAGGGGAAAAAAGGGTTGAAAAAATCCTGAAATGACTGGGAAGGTCGGTATCCGTTCGAAGGTTTTTCCACCCCCCTATCCCCAGTCTATAAGAATAGTTTTTAATACTTTTTCAGAGGTCTAAAAAATAATCTAAATAAAGGGGAGACCTATATGGATATATTAATTACAGGGCCTTTGGCAGTAACAATGAATAACCGGGATGAAATAATCAAACACTCAGATATTGTTGTAAAAAATGATCGAATCATTTTCATTGGTCCTTCCAGAAGCTGGGATGAAACCCAATTTAAAAAGGTGATCCGTGCTGAAGATATGATCGCCATACCAGGGCTAATAAATTCTCATACACATTCCACCCAGAATCTTCTTCGCGGAATGTTTCAGAAACTGCCTCTTGAGATATGGAGGCAATACTATAGAGCAGCGCTCAGAACATATGATGAGAGTTCCCTTTATATCTCCTCCATGCTCGGGGCAATAGAAATGTTACACAATGGAGTAACAACCCTTCTGGACCATTTTGATAGCCCGCTTCAACTGGACTTTAAAGGGGCAAATGTAGTTATAAATTCTTTAATTGATTCAGGTATCCGTGGAGTGGTGGCCTATACAATCTCTGATATGAAATATGAAGAGACAATCCCGATAAAGAAAAACAACCTCAATATGAATGCCCATAAAATCATGGAAGGCATTACTGCAGACGAAACAAAATCACGTGAAGCGATTTTGGAAGACTGTAGGAATTTTTTAAAAACCTTCTCTTCCTACCATCCAAGAATCTATCCAATTATTGGACCCTCTGCCCCTCAACGTTGTTCTGATCAACTGTTAAAAGCTTCAAAACAGATCGCCTTAGATTTTGGTGTCATGACTCATACACATGTGGCAGAAACAAGGATTCAAAAAATTCATGCTCAGAAGATCTACAGTCGAAGAACGATCATAGAACATCTTTTTGATATTGGTTTTCTTTCGCCAAATCTCTCTTTTGCCCATGTCATCTGGATTTCTAAGGAAGACATCAAGATCCTTGCTGACTGTGGTGTATCTACAATTCACCTCCCTGCAAGCAATCTCAAGCTTGGAAGTGGATTGGCACCACTGAGGTTACTTCTAAATTCTGGAGTAAATGTCTCACTCGGCTCCGATGGCTCAGCAAGTAATGATAGTCAAAATATGTTTGAGGCAATGAAACTTTCTTCATTGATTCACAACCTGAGCAATTTTGATTACAACCAGTGGATATCTGCAGAGGAATCCTTCAAAATGGCCACTATAAATGGGGCAAAAACCTGCGGACTGGAAAAAGAAATAGGCTCAATTGAAAAGGGAAAACTGGCCGATCTGGTATTGCTCAAGAAAAGGTCTTATCCATTTATCCCACTTAATAATGTAATCAATCAGCTTGTATTTTCTGAAAATGGTAATTCTGTTTCAATAGTAATCGTTGGAGGCGAGATTGTATTGGAAAATGGTCGGCTAACAAAAATCGATGAGGATAAGATCTATTCACGAGCCCTCTCCAAAAAAGAGGAAATTAATGACCGTATAAGATTTGAATTAAAAAAGACGAAAATTCTGGAAGATGCCTTACGAGAGATGTATTCTGATATGGTACTAAAAGAATCTGAATAGAATTCATTAGAACTTTAATGTCCCGACTAACTCAGAGATATTCCATATTCCATTCTCTCTGCAATAAGTTTTTAACCCTTCAATCACCTTTATTGAGACACAGGGATCAATTAAATTTGCTGTTCCAATCTGGATGGCTGATGCACCAACAATCATAAATTCAATTGCGTCGAGGGATGTTGTAATCCCTCCAATCCCTACTATTGGGACTCCAAGACGAGCATTATAGACCTCCCATACCATTCTCAGAGCCACAGGTTTTATGGCAGGTCCGGAAAGTCCCCCAACAATGAATCCCAAAACAGGTCTTCGTCCCTTTATATCCACTGCCATCCCTGATAGGCAATTAATCAGTGATATTATCTCTGCACCTCCATCAACCGCTGCCCTTGCAATGGAAACAATATCCGTCACATTTGGAGATAATTTCACCATCAATGGTAATTTTGTTATCTCCCGAACAGACCTGACAACCCTATAGGTCTGCCCTGCATCAGTCCCGAATAACATACAACCCTCTTTTACATTTGGACAGGAGATGTTCATCTCCAGTGCCGATATTCCCTCAACCCCATCCAACCTCCTTGCCACCTCAACATAATCCTCAATACTATTACCAAAAATGTTCACAATGACCTTTGTATCTACGCTCTTCAATAGAGGTAGTTTCTCTCTAATAAATCTCTCGACACCCACATTCTGCAAACCGATTGAATTGAGCATCCCACCTGCGGTCTCATAAATCCTTGCTGGAGGGTTCCCCAATTTGGGCTCAAGCGAAGTCCCTTTAACAATGATACCCCCTATCTGGTTGAGATCAATAAATCGTTTATACTCCTCTCCATATCCAGATGTGCCTGAAGCGAGCATCACAGGATTCTTTAAATGCAATCTTCCGAGCCGAACTGAGATGTCAGGGAAATCATTCATCCCAGATTATCCTCCTCGAATCAAATACTGGCCCTTCCTTGCAGACCCTTTCATACATTATCTCGTTACTTCTTTCTTGATATACCTTCAGCGCACATCCAAGGCATGCCCCGAAACCGCATGCCATAAAGCTCTCTAAACTGACCTGACAGGGAATATTAAACCTGCCTGCAATCGAAGAGACGATCTTTAGCATTGCCTTTGGTCCGCAGGAGAATATGATTCCTTGAGTATTTTCAACAGAGTTTTCTAAATATTCAATAAGCAATTCAGTAACGAGCATCTTTGAGCCCATACTTCCATCTTCTGTACATATCCTTATATCCGAAGAAACCTTCTCTATCCTCTCAATATCGATGATGTCCTTTCTGCTCTGTCCTCCATGTAAAAAGATTATCTCTGCTTTATTATTCTTTCTGATGGATTCGGCCAGGAACACCAAAGGGGCCAAACCTATTCCTCCTGAAACAATAATGGCTCTCTTGACATCCTCGGGGATTGAGAAACCATTTCCAAGCGGGGCAATTATATCTAAACTTTCCTTAGGTTTTATCTCTTTCATCATCCGCGTCCCAGTTCCAACCACTTTGTAGAGTATTTCAAAACTCCTCAGTCCATTTAAAGTTTTAATTCCATAAAAACTGAATGGTCTCCTGAGATATGGTTCATAGCCATCTCTAACCCTGAGCATCATGAATTGCCCGGGGATTACAACCTCCTCCAGCTCGGGGCAGATCAACTCCATTTTATAATAAAATTCAGATACCTCTCTATTCGATAATACTTCTGCGATCATCTATTCCTCTTTTATTATTTATAATTCTGGAGATACGAGTATCTTACAGTGTTCTGACCTTCTTTCTCCTGACAGTTCCTCAAACCCCTTTTCCAGTATATCATCAAGGCTTATTTTTGAACTGATCATTAAAGGATCACATTTAACCTTTCCACTGGCTAAAAGGGAGATTGCTTCAGTATATTCTTCATCACAGCTATTGCTCGTGATTATTGTCTTCTCCCGCATGTGTAAGCTTGAGAATGGAAAGGGACAGGGATTAACCATTACACCAAGTTCTACGATTGTTCCACCTTTCCCACAAACCTTTTCAGCAAGTAACATTGCTTCACATGGACCTGCACACTCAAAGACAGTATCTGCCCTCCTTCCCTCGGTCAACTCAACTATTGCCTTTTCAGGATTCACTTCATCGGGATTGATAACTTCTCTGGCTCCAAGTTCTTTTGCCAATCTAATCCTTTTTGGAAGCCTCTCAAAAACGATAATATTTTCTGCTCCATATGCCATCGCCACCTGAATCGTTAGTAAACCTATTGGTCCTGCACCTATTATGCTAATCGTTGAGCCTGGCTTTAATCTGCTTCTCTTTACTCCCCTTAATGCACAGGCAAGGGGCTCTGTAAATGCACCCATTTCATAAGTAACATTCTCAGGTAATTTATATACATTCCTATGTGGCACAGTAATGAACTCTGCAAAGGCACCATCCCGGGCACTTCCAATAGCACCTATCACATCGCAATAAAGATACTTGCCTTGCTTACAATAGTAACATTTATAACAGGGAAGGATGACCTTAACTGTTACTCTATCCCCAGGGTTTATATCTTTCACTTCATCTCCAACCTTTACTACATCTCCTGAAAATTCATGTCCACCAATAATGGGAACCATCTTCCCTGTCCCGGGATGTGGTTTCTTTATTGGGAGTAGCCCCGGTAATCCCTGATATTCATGGACATCGGAGCCACAAATACCACACCACTTCACCTTTATCTTCACCTCATCTAAACCTGGTTCTGGTTCAGGGACATCCTCCAATCTCATATCCTTTCCACCATATTGGAGTAATGCCTTCATAATATCCCCCAGATATCCTTCTTCCTTAGTTAATTCACTCAGAAAAATGATTTCCTTTCTGCAGGTGGATAAAAATGCCCAATTTAGGTTTATATACCCTCTCTTTCAAGGATTTTTCTTGGTGTTACTGTAGGTCTAAGGTATATTGGTAACTCACTCTCAATTCCAAAAAGATATTTTGCTATACTCTTTAATCCTTCAAGATCGTACCTCGACATCATTGCAATACTTTCCATCTGGGGTGAACCACCACCATGAAGTCCTCCGACCTGTTGAAAGGCACCATAATCCGAAACAACAAGGTCCTGTATTCCACGGAAGCATCGGTGGATTTTTTCTGGAGATATTTTGGGATTTCTCTTCAGGTATTTATTTGCAAGTTCAGCTGTCTCTTCTGAAAAGAATTCCTTCTCGAGAGGGATGGTTGCACATAAACCTCCAGCAAGGTCAGCCAGGATCTTATATTCATCATAGATTGATTCACCGGCCATCTTCCTTGCAGCATTTGTCAGCACTTCGTCAGGGATAAATGTCCCTGAGGAAGACCTCTCTGCCCTGTAGGCACTTTCTTTGCCTGCTGCATATACAAGTTCAGCAATACATATCAGGTGGGATATCTTCTCTCTCACATGGGATTGCCTTTCAATACCATTATATTCAGCTACCAGCGCCGCAGCACTTGCAATGATCTCCGTCATTGCGGGCTTACATCCTGTGTATGAATGTCTGTGAAATAGTGCAAAAAGGAGTGCAAGGAAACCAGCATATCTAACCTGCCTCGGATCTCCCTTCCCGTCCATGAATACACGTTCTCTCGGAACAAAAACATCATCGAAAATGACAAATCCCTGAGCATCACCCAATCTTGAAATAGGGGCTTCAAGATAATCCCTCTTGTGGTGAGAGGTAGGAAGTGAAAGGATCTTCACCCCTTCTGTATCTGCGGGGATTGCAAATGATACTGCGTAATCTGAGTCCTTATCAGTCATCAACCTTGTGGGTGTAACTATAATCTCATCAGCATAGGGAGTGATGGAGGCATGATTTTTTGCTCCTCTGACAACAATACCATCAGGTCTGCTTTCAATAATTCTGACGTATAAATCAGGATCCTCCTGCTCATGGGGTCTCTTGAGTCTATCTCCTTTGGCATCGGTCTGAGCACAGGCTGCTACCAGATCATTCTCCTGAAAATATTTAAGGTAATTTAAAAAATTGGGATATATCTCTGCCCCCAAAGCCATATCCATAGCGTATGTAACGATTGAAAGGGCATTTAGTGCGTCTACCCCCATACACCTCTGGATACATCCACCTGTTCTATGGCAAAGGGCCCTTGTCATCTCTTGCTTCTTAATCAGGTCGTCCGTACTCTGGTGTATATGACAGAATCTGTTAATCTTTTCTCCAGAAAGATGAGAAATTGCTGTGCATAGGTTTTCATATGCTTGATCATGTGCCAGGTTGAATGTCTCACTGATTACATATATTCCTGGCCCAAGCCTCTCATCTGTTCTATCAACCTTACTGCCCCCCATATAAATATTTGGCCTCATCCTCTTTAACCTATCAAAATATTCTCCTCCATTTTTAAGCATTTAAATCCTCCTGAAAAATTTTTACTAAATTTTATCACATATATAAATATTTTCAAATTATCTTCAGCAAATAAAATTCTTGATCTTGAGCCTAATATTCTTTTAAGATTTAGATTTAGCTCCTCCTATTTGATGTCTCTAAAAAGTCTTGAAATGACTGAGGAGGTAGGGGGATTAAAGAGAGGAGGAATGGTAATCTTCGAAACCTATATTCTTGACCAGATGGAGCTCGGCACAGGGGGGCCTAAAAATTCTCGATATCTCTTAAAACACAACGAACTTCTGAATCTCTTCAGAGATCTAAGAATCCTCTTCTATCGTGAAGGAATTTTTAGGGAGGGTGGAAGGAAAAAGGCTGTTGCAAGCCTCATAGCTGAAAAGGTAAATTAAAATTCTCTTTTGTTCTATTGAAATAACCGAATTTAAGCCTCGGAAATTCTCTTCTTAGGATTTCTATCATCTTAGAAATCCCGACTCCCTTTCCCTTACCCATCACCTGAAGGTAGAGGTCTGGATCGATATTCAGGTTTCGCATCTGAATCAGATCAATCTCTGTCTTTCTCACCAATTTGATGAGTCCTTCCACTTCCCTCTCCCTGTCCGTAAAGCCCGGGAAAACAAGTAGATTGATTGAAGTATATACACCTTCCTCCTTTGCCCGGATGAGAGAATCAACCACATCCTTTAATGTGTATCCTCTTGGTCTGTGATAACGATCAAAATGTTTTGGAATTGCGCTGTTCAGGGTGATACGTATGCTATCAAGTCCCGAAGCACATAATTTTTTAATCCTCTCAGGGAAGCTCCCATTCGTATTCAAATTTATCGTCCCCCGATCTGTTTCATCACGAAGTTTTTGGATGGATCTTTCAAGTAATCTCCACTGCATTAATGGTTCTCCCTCACAACCCTGACCAAAACTGACAATCGCATCCTCTGCCTTCTTCAAATGGGGTAAGGCAACATTCACAACCTCTTCAACAGTTGGAACAAAGTTTATCCTTTCCTGTGATGCAGGGCAGCATTCTGAGGGTTGAAGCGAAATACAGCCCAAACATTCTGCATTGCATGATGGAGAAGTAGGCAACGGGCATTCCCACCTTCGAAAGAAAAGATTCTTAGCTGCAAAACAATGATAATTTAGGGCACATTGAGCAAGCTGTCTCAGGAGTCGATTTTTGGGCTCTCTATTCAGAAAAAGCCTTACCTTACATTTTAAAATATTGTCATTTTCAAAATATTTTGGATTCCAATGGGGGTTTTGGTCGATCAATATTCCTGAGGCCCAGAATCTCCCATCCTTCCAGCCTACAGAAGTGTACGCCCATAACGGGAGATGTGGAGCCTCTGATTGCTTACATGTGGCAGGCAACAAAGTACGAACATATCCAGGAGGTAGGAAGGCTGCTATGGCGGTGCATTCTACATCCTCCCCATTTAATCTCATCCTCTTTAAAAAAACGAACTTACTATTATCGCTATCCCATCCAACTGGAATCCTTCGTGGCAATGTGAAGAGCTGACTACCCTTTGGTAAAGGGATTAACTCAGAAATCTCAGGGAGGACAAACCTACTGCCAGAACGACCAGCCATTCTTAAATAAGGGTGATTAAAAACCTTACCATTTGAATCTGAGAAGCAGAGGTAAGGGTAATTGCTGATCAAGTTGGATACCTTCTTTCCCCTTTAGACTTTCTTAGTGACCTTTTTACATTCTTTCTCTTCAGTGATGCCTTCAATCTATTGGTTTTATTGCGTCTCTTCATATCCAACCCCCTACGGAAAAACCATTTTGATATAAAATCTATCTTACCAGCCAAACCCCTGAAACAATCAGTGCAGTTCCAATAATCCTTTCAAGTGTTACCCCTTCTCTTAAGATTAATATACTTAAGAGAGCTGTAATCAATGGATAACAGGCTGAAATAGGAACAATCTTTGAGGTTGGTCCCATTTTTAAAGCGGTATAATATGTCCACATACCAATAAAACCTGCCATCAAACCACTCAAACCGAAAAGAAGGATACTTTTCCCATCCAGATCTAAAAGGGCCTTCCCCTTGCCCAATAAGATTGTGAAGGATAAGAGTATTACAGTTACAATTGTGCTTCTTACGGTAACACCAACAAAGGGATCAACCCTTGCCAGGCCCATTTTTTCAATAATGGGAGTGGTTCCCCAAAGAAGAGTAGTAATAATCAATAGAAGGATAACCAATTCTGCCTCCTCAATACCTTTGATTTTTAAAAATCTTAATCGAATTATTTCTAATCTTTTTGAGATTCTCTACAATGGAATATGGAAGCCTCATATCCCCTTTCCCAATTCCAATCTCCAGTCCATTCTTTTCAATACCATGGTAGTCTGTCCCACCTGTCTCGATAAGGCCAAATCTTTCAGCAATCTCTCTGTATTTAATAATATCCGATGGGGAATGTTCCGGGTAATAGACTTCGATTCCCTTGAGCCCATCTTCAATAAGGTTTGCGAGTAGATTCTCCAATTCTTTATAGCCATTGATACCGAGAGTAATTGGATGGCCAAGGACCGCTACTCCATCAGCTTCGTTAATAAAATTTAAAGCCTCTTTTGGAGTAAACCTGAATTTCTCTATATAAGCAGGAGCACCCTTCTTTAAAAATCGGTCAAAGGCCTCTTGAAAACTCTTTACATATCCCTTCTCTAAAAGAACCTGTGCAAAATGGGGCCTTCCAACCTGTCCACCTCCTGAGGCCTTAAGCACCTCTTCGTAGGTAATATTTATTCCTAATTGATTTAATCTTTCCACTATCTTTGGATTCCTTTCTGCCCTTGCCTTTTGAAGGTATGCCAACCTCTCATTAAGAAGTGGGCAATGGATATCAATCATAAATCCCAATATGTGCATAGAACCCTTTGAATGCTCAGCACTTATTTCTACCCCTGGTATTACCTCAAAATCCAATCTCCTGCCCTCTTCCAACCCCTCTTCGAGACCTTCGATAGTATCGTGGTCTGTAATAGCGATGGCCCGAAGTCCTTTTGTCTTTGCATATCTAACGATCTCTGAAGGGCTCAATACCCCATCAGAAGCCGTAGTATGAAGATGAAGATCAACATAACCCATAATGGTTAACTCCTCTTCAATACCATTTTTATAAAAGAAGGGTCTCTTAAAGTCAACCACTAAAAATATAAATATCTGTGCATTTATTCACAAATTATTCCCATATAAATTTAGGTAATTTCGATAAAAATCTGTAAGTATTTGATTTTATTTAATTATTTTAACAAAAAATAATGCTTGACAAAGGAGGTTTTTTTGCATATATTAAATATATAAGCGAAAAAGTGGATTTTGATTTAAAATTTTATTTGTCCATTCAATTGGAATGGGTTATAATTATTTTTTAAAAATAAAAAAAACCCTTTCCACAATTCAAGGATGGAAAGGGATTTTTTCTTTTAAGTAGGAAGGAGTAAATTTTTGTGAAACAGAATAAAAATAATGGGAAAAAGAAAGAAGATCTGTCCCTCGAACAGATACCCCCTTCTTCTATATTTGGTGAAGAGATTGGGTCTATCTCCCCGATCCAAACATTGGCATATAACCCGGATGAGCTCGAGGAGATAATCGAGGATTTTGATTTCCAAACTTCAGAAGATGAGATCCCGCCTGAGGAAATAGATGAACTAAGGGTTGAGCAAGGTCTTCAGGAAGAAATACCTTTTCAACCTCACGATATAACTTTTGAATATTTAAAGGGGCTTGAAAAAATTCAGCTTCTTACACCTGAGAAAGAAGTTGAATTGGCCAAGAAGATAAAAGAGGGGGAACGTAATTTAAGAACCCTTGAAATGAAGACGAACCGTTTAAAGGCCTACATCAATCAATCCGTCTCCCCAAAAAACGGAAGGAAAAGGCCCCAAGGAGGTAGACAAGGTTATAAGACGAAGGGAAGGAATGGAAAAAGGTCAAAAATAAAGCCCTCTGAGATCAAGGAAAAGACTCTTCTCTATAAAAAATTATTGAACCAATACCAACAAGCCTTGCTTGAAACACAACAGGCAAAAAACGAATTGATCCAGGCCAATCTCAGACTTGTTGTAAGTATTGCAAAAAGGTATGCAAATCGAGGCCTTTCCTTTCTGGATCTGATTCAAGAAGGTAACCTTGGTCTTATGCAGGCCATGGCAAAATTTGACTATACAAAAGGATATAAATTCAGCACTTATGCCTCATGGTGGATTAGAGCAGCCATTCTGAGGGCCTTTGCAGAAAAGTCAAGAACAATTCGAATCCCGAATTATCTCTTCGAGATTAAAGGGAAATTGATGAAATCCTTTAAGGATCTGGTTAAGAAATTGGGCAGGGAACCTACCTCTCAGGAATTATCCAAGGATAGCGGGATACCTCTGCATGATGTGGAGAAGATACTAAACCTCATTGAGGAACCAATCTCCCTTGATCTACCTATTGGGGAGGAAGAAAGCACATTGGAAGACTTAATTCCAGATGAGAAGAACCTATCTCCAAGCGATTCTCTCCTTGAAAAGGATCTCGTTAACCAGATCAGGAAATTACTTTCAACCCTCTCCCCGAGAGAAGAAAGGATTCTGAGGCTCCGTTTCGGGATAGGAGAAGATGGAGAATGCACCCTTGAAGAGATAGGACGGCAGTTTGGCCTCAGCCGAGAAAGAATTCGACAAATTGAGGCAAAGGCCCTTGAGAGATTAAGGGATCCAAGTCGCTACAAAGAGATTAAGGAATATTTTGAATAGTAAGATTAGATATCCAAAAAAGAAGTGGTATCCCTTATCGAGACAGGATACCACTTCTTTATAAAAGACCCTAATCTTCGATCTGAATAGCTTCTACAGGACAATTTTCGGCTGCATCACGGCAGGACTCAATTGCACCTGGTGGAACTTCATTCACTTTGACCCTGGCCTTATCATCCACTATCTCAAAGACCTCAGGACAAGTATCCACACATGCCTCACATCCAATACAGGTTTCTTCATCCACTTTAACTTTCATCAGCGTCCTCCTTTCCTTTTTTCTCATTATTATTCATAATCATTTCTTCCAAATCAAGTTGATCTTCTAAATTTATAGTAGAGATATAGCAGAATCCCAAAAAGTAAAAACAACATTAAAATTGAAACAATTGTCTCTATGGAGTCTAATCGGCCTGCAACATTTTCATAAGTCACTCCTACTTGCCAACCAACAAAACCAAGAAATAAGCATCTGAATATTGATCCCAAAAAGGTATATATCGTGAATGGTTTTACTGGAATCCGAATTAGGCCTGCAAATATTGAAACCAGAGAGATAGGAAAGACAGGTATGGCCCTGGAAAGAAACAGGCTAAGCGCTTCTCTCTTCCCACGAAATCTTTTCTCTAAATTTTCTATCTCCTTCCAATCAACCCTTAAAAAATTTTGAAGTCTTATTACAAGGGCTTTCCCACCATAATAGCTGATTGAATATCCTATAAAAGAACCCAGCGTTGAGGCTATTGTGCCAGGAAAGACAATTATCCAGAGAATTTGAATAAGGGCATCCGGGATTGAAAGTGTTGGTAGAATGAGAATAGCCCCTGCGCCCATGATGATAAAAGGGGATGGAATTGGAACAATAATCTGCTCTATAATAACTCCTATAAATACCGAGATTTGACCATGGGTCCTCATCAACTCCATAATCCACTTTGTAATCTCTGAAACCAAACTCCCTCCTTAATTAAAAGATCCTGCAATCAAATTAAATCAGGTTTCAATTCTATATCACTCTTAACCTTCCTAATTTCCTTTCAATATTGTAATAGATAAGATTTACACAAATGGCAATAACTGCAAGAACTATAACGATACATAAAATCTTTTCCATATAGAATGCCCCTTCTGATTTCATCAATATATATCCTAATCCACTTCGTGATGCTGCCATCTCCCCCAATATTACTCCTATGAAACACATATTGAATCCAAGCCTCAAACCAGTCATAAGAGAGGGTAAAATGGATGGAAAGACAATCTCTTTAAAAATTTTTAAAGGGTTTAGCCTAAGTGACCTACCTACTTTAATATATACTTCCTTTATATCTTTTATTGCACCCATTGTAAGAATAATAACGGGAAATACCCCATGAAAAAAACCAAAGGCGATCTTTGAATTGATTCCCAATCCGAAAATAAATAAAAAAATTGGAAAAAGTGTAACTTTCGGAATTGAATAGATATTTAAGACAAAGGGTTCAAAGACCTCTCTTAAAAAACGATCCATTCCCAATATAAAACCAATTACTAACCCAGATAAGATAGCAAAAATATATCCTGCAAGGAGTTCCAGCATTGTATCCTTCAAGTCCGATAGTAACCATCCATCTTTTATAAATCCTTCCTTTAGAACCTTAAACGTATCCAAAGGGGACGGTAGAA
>JBBITW010000084.1:0-15126 GCA_037440525.1 Deltaproteobacteria bacterium | reverse complement strand
TTTAAGAGAAAATTAAGCATTTTCAAGGTATTAATCAATGGTGCCATATTATTATCGGTATTTGCTCTTGCCGAGAGGCGAAGGCTTTTCCACCCCAACTCCCCAGTTCAAAAAATCGTTTTTAATACTTTTTCAGAGATCTCTTTTTGTAGGCTTGACAGAGAGGATTTGTGAAGGATAAATATAGAAATTATAAAATCTAATGTGGAGGGATATATGGAAAGAACATTATCGATTGTGAAACCTGATGGAGTAAAGAGAAACCTTATTGGTGAGATAATTCGACGCTTTGAACAGAATGGACTTAAGGTTGTTGGAATTAAGATGATCAAGATGAGTAAAAAAGAGGCTGAAGGCTTCTACGAAGTCCATAGAGGTAAACCTTTCTTTGAGAGCCTGACGAGCTTCATGTCCTCCGGGCCCTCGGTTGTTATGGTGCTCGAAGGAGAGGATGCAATATCTAAGACGAGGCGCATCATGGGCGCAACTGACCCTAAGGAGGCTGAAGAAGGAACATTGAGAAATCAGTATGGAACAAATATTGAGCGAAATGTGGTCCATGGATCTGATGGACCTCAAACAGCCTCTTTCGAGGTTGGATACTTCTTCAACGCACTGGAGATCTTCCAAAGTTGAATGCTCATAAACAGAAGATAGACCTCAAAAATCTGAGTCCCAAAGAACTCGAAGGATTCATATCCCATTTGGGAAAAGAGAGTTATCGATCAAGGCAGATACTGAAATGGCTTTACCAGAATTGTGTCTCATCATTTGATGAGATGACAAATCTTTCAAAAGGCTTCCGTGAAGAATTGAGCAAGATTGCCTATATCTCCTCTCTTAGCCTTATTCATCTGGAAAAGAGCAAGGATAATACAAATAAGTTCCTATTTGAATGTGAAGATGGAGAAAGGATTGAGAGCGTTCTGATCCCTGAGAAGAAACGCCTTACCCTCTGTGTATCAACTCAGGTTGGATGTGCTATGGGCTGTCGTTTTTGCCTTACAGGCAAAAATGGATTAAAGAGGAATTTAAGTGTTTCAGAGATTATTAATCAGATCCTTGCGGTTAAAAATATGCTAAGGGGGCAAGACTCTATAACCAATATCGTTCTTATGGGAATGGGAGAACCATTAGCCAATTACTCTCATACATTGAAGGCAATTGAGCTGATGACCCATCCTGAAGCATTGGGTTTCTCATATCGAAAGGTAACACTCTCCACAGTAGGCCTTCTACCCCAACTTGAGCAGCTTAAAATGGAGAATATTCGTTTTAGGCTTGCCATTTCAATCAATGCAGCGGATGAAGAGACCCGAACCCGCCTGATGCCTGTAAATCGTCGGCACCAACTAAAAAGGATTCTGGAGGTCTGTCGTGTTTTCCCTCTCCCGCCGAGATCAAGGATCACTTTTGAGTATGTTCTCATTGATGGTGAAAATGACTCTCTTGAGGATGCAAAAAGATTATTAAAAATTCTTAAAGGAATTCCTTCAAAAGTCAATCTGATTCCCCTTAATGAGTGGCCTGGTATCCCATTCAGGCGAACTTCTGAAGAGAAAATAAGAAGATTTCAGGAGATTTTGCTAAGAGGTGGACTCACAGCAATTATCCGAAAGAGCAAGGGCTCAGATATCTCTGCCGCTTGCGGCCAGCTTCAGGGCAAGATGATTAATTAAATTTATTGAAATTATTTTTAAGATTTGATAAATCCTCCGTCAACCACAATAACCTTTCCTGTGATATAATCAGAGGCACGAGAGGCCAAGAATACAGCAACCCCTTTTATATCATCCTCCTTTCCTGGCCTTTTCATAGGAATACGCTCAATCTGTGCCTTATAAATAGCTTCAAACTCCTTTTTTGTCATCCACTCGGTCATTCGTGTAAGAAAGAAACCAGGCGCAATACAGTTAACCTGGATATTCTCTTTGACCCATTTTAATGCGAGATCGCGAGTCATTGATATTATCCCTCCCTTGCTCGCTGTATAGGCAATGGCATCAATATTTTCATCCCCCGCAAGTCCTGCCACAGAGGCTATATTTATGATCTTCCCTGACTTCTGGGGGATCATGATTTTTGAAGCGGCCTGAGTACATAGAAATGTTCCTGTTAAGTTTGACCTTATCACACGTTCCCAATCCTCAAGTTTCATCTTATCAACAGGAGCCCCCCATGTAATTCCAGCATTATTTACCAGGATATCCAACTTTTTAAACCTCTTCATCGTTTGATCAAAAAGATTTTCTATATCACCAGGTTTTGTTATATCGCATGATAGAGGTAGGGTTGAAACTCCTAACTTTTCTATTTCTTCTGCTGCCTTTTCACACCTATCCAACTTTCGGGCGCAAATCACTATATTCGCACCCATTTCAGCAAGCCCCAAAGAGATATGGTGGCCTATACCTGAATGTCCACCTGTGACAATAGCTACCTTACCAGTAAGATCAAAAAGTTCCTTAGTATGCATCTCATAATCCTCCTGATTTATTTAAGAATCTATCTGACATGGTCGAAGTCATCATATGAGGCAGGTGATTTTCCGGATATCATCCTCCTTAGCTTCTTTATCACCTCCTGATCCTCTCCCATATATTGTAAAAGGGAATGGAGTGCACGCCCAATCGTCCTATTACATAAATCCTGCAGTTCATCCCTCACATCTGGAGGAAGTTTTTCATATTGATTCAAGAGATTATCAACCCATCCTGGAATATATTTCAAATCAACCTTATCTCTCGGATATACATATCCCTCAAGTGCCCCTGCCTTTGATGCAAAATCATATACATCTTTATATATTCCCATAGAATCTCCTCTTTTAAAAAATCGTATTACCCCTTGCGAAGGGATATTATAAATTTTTTTATCTCCTCATCACTTCTATATTTTCTCTGATCATATCGGCCATAATGAAGAATCTCTGCCCTCTCCCTCACAAGTCTTGGCCTTGGCTGATGAGCAGGATATCCCAATGCCATCATATCGTAGATATCTATCCTCTTTGGAATTCCCAATAGCTCTTTCAGAAGGCACTGGACAAATGGATGCCCTGTGGCACTAACCCATTGGGAGCCAAGCCCAAGTGTTGTGGCTGCGAGCGCCATATAAAGAAATGCACTCGCAAGCCCTGAGGCAAAGTGTGAATCTCCCCTTGTGTACATTGTTAGCAAGGGATATGCCTCCTTTGTCCTCGGATCCCCACAGACTATAATAAAAACAGGTGCATTTCTATAACCTGGTTCTTTTGGTGGACTTGCAATACCTACCATCCTTAATTCCTCTTCTCTTGTAAGTTCTACTTTTCTACTATATTCCATATGTTCACTTATGATTTCAACAATCCTATCCTTAATTTCTTTATCCTTAATGACGATAAACTCCCAGGGCTGAGAATTCGCTCCTGAAGGTGCCCAGCGGGCTGCTTCGATGATCTTTTCAACATCATCATCCGCAATAGGATCGGGCTTAAATTTACGGATGGTCCTCCTTTTCATTACAAGATTTAGAAAATCGCTGTATTCCATCTCAAACCTCCTTTCCTCATCTTCTCTGAAAATTTACCAAAAAGATCCCCAGGCAGACCAGAGGGAGCCCTACCATCAAGGATGATGTAAATTCCTCTCCCAAAAAAACTGTCCCGAATATAACTCCAAAAAGTGGGGTCAAAAAATTAAAGGCAGAAAGACGGCTCACAGAATATTTATGTATAAGCTTAAACCATATAAAAAAACTTAAAAAGGCGATTATGAAGCATTGATATAAGAAGGCGCTTAAAATCATAAGATCTATCTTATAAATCCAGCGGGGTTCAAGGATAAGGCTGGTTAAAAACAGCACAGGGATGGAAAATATGAGCTGGTAAAGGAAGGTATTTATGGGATGGACCCTCTCTGCCAGAAACCTCTTGATATAGAGTGTCGTAGCACCCCAGAATAAAGCTGCCAAAACCTCCAGTATATCTCCAATGATCATATCTGGATGTGCTATCTTGGGTTTTCCCTGAAAAACAAAAATTACTCCTGAAAATGCCAAAATGAGGCCCATGATCTTCAAAAAGGTCAGTTTATCCCCTCGTATAAAAAAGTGCGCCCCAATTGCAACAAAAAATGGAGAAAAGTTGACAAAGACAATAGAACGCGATGCGTCTGTATAAAGCAAACCAAAATAGAGGCATGCAAATTCCAACCCGAATAGAAGGCCTACCATGAAACCATGGAAAAGAATGATATTGCCGTGAAAAAGTCTTTCCCTCCTTTTAATACAGTATATTACACCGCATATTGAAGCAATTACAGAACGTAGTGCAGAGGAAAAGACAGGAGATATGCCATTGTTTGCGATCTTAATAGTTGGATGACTGAGACCCCATAGCATTGTCAAAATTATCACAGTAACAATACCCTGGAGGTCTATATATTCTCTATTTTCAAGAGTTAAAATTTCAGCCTTCAAAAAGACCTCCGCCATGAGTCTAATTCATTTTACTTTCTCACAATAAAGTCTAAAAAGTACTTCGCCATAGCCACCCCTCTCAATCCCGACATCCATACATCTTACCCTGTCAATCCAGAATTCTGAAGGATCACTCCCTTCGCCTATACGGTCATAAAGCATATAGCTAAAGGGAATAAAAGAACCAAATGCCCAGAGACAAACCCTCTTACATGTAGTCTCTTCGGGCAAAAGAAACCCTGAACCATGAAAGACATATTTATCCCCTTTTTTCAATCCAGCAATGCAATTTCTTGCCTCGATGACCTCAGCTACAAGCCGCCATCTTCTGAACTCATCTCCCTTTTCTATAAGTCTTTCATGTTTAGGGGTAATAAACCCTGCCTGTTCATCTGTCCATCCCCATATCTTTTTTACCTTCTCCAATTTTTCTTTATCCATATCTTCACCTCCATCTTTTATGTTCTATCAATCTCCTGTCTCAACCTTCTGATTGTACTTCTGTAATCCTTCGTCCCAAAGATTCCACTCCCCAATACAAATATGTCTCCCCCTGCCCTTGAAACATCTCCAATATTCTCTATCTTTATCCCTCCGTCGACCTCTATCTCTAAGTGATAGTGACCAGTATCAATCATTTTCCTTAATCTTTCAATCTTTTTTAAACTTTCGGGAATAAAAGATTGTCCTGAAAATCCAGGATTTACTGACATCAGAAGAACCAGATCAACCTCTTCAAGAAAAGGATATAGCCTCTTTAAGGGTGTGGAAGGATTCAGGACAATACCAGGTCTCATCTTTAAATCCCTTATCATTCTTATAATCTTGGAGGGCTTTTTACATACTTCTAAGTGAATGGTTAACCAGTTACTTCCTGCTTCAGCAAAGGCTTCGATGTAATGCTCGGGCCTTTCTATCATAAGATGAACATCGAGTTCTAAAGAGGTCAATTTTTTTAATCCCTTTATAACAACAGGGCCGATTGTAATATTTGGGACGAAATGTCCATCCATTACATCCACATGAATAAGATCAGCACCAGCCTCTTCAACTGCCCTTATCTCTTCGCCCAGGCGGCTGAAATCGGCAGATAGGATGGAAGGAGCAATCTTCTTTAACTTTTTCATCTCGATATTCTCTTCTATAAAACTCGCAATCAGTCAAAATACTAAAAAATTAAAAAGATTTTTTCAAGAGAAAAAAAAGAAGTTAAAAATATGGGGTCAAATCTTTATTCTTGACTTGATAGACATGGGGTCACCCATTTAAAAGGCACCTATCAAGAGAAAAAAATGTGAGCTCTGAAAAATTCCTGAAAAGACTGGGGATGTAGGTTCCAAACTTATCAAAGGCAGACATTAAGAAGTTAAATTGCTTACAATTGCTATTCTTTCAAGGAATTTTTCTGGGATATCTTAACCATTCGGGCCACAAAAAACCCATCCATTTCTTCTGTTGGCGGGAAGGTTTTAAAAAATCCATTCTTTATAAAAGGGTGAAATTTTTCAGGAAGGATCTCTTCAATTGAATCCAATTGAAATTCAAGATTTTCTCTCAAAAATTTCTCAACAATATCTTCGTTCTCCTCATGAAAGATTGTGCAGGTGCTGTAGACCAGTATTCCACCTTCTTTTATATACCTTGAACAATTATTAAGAATTGAATATTGAAGCAGAGACAATCTCTTGATATCCATTTCATTTCTTCTCCACTTCAAGTCAGGATTCTTTCTTATTGTCCCAAACCCTGAGCAGGGAACATCAACCAGCACACGATCGAATCTAAAATTATTTGGGATAGTTAGTGGTTTTGAGGCATCTCCTTTGATTGTCTTTACAATACTTATTCCCAGGCGAAAACACGACTCTTCAATAAGATTCAATTTCTTTTCAGTCAGATCTAAGGAATAGATTTCACCTTCATTTTTCATCCTCTGAGCAATATGGGTTGTTTTACTTCCGGGAGAGGCACAGGCATCAAGAATCCTTTCCCCTGGCCTGGGATCCAAAATTGTTGTCACTAATTGAGATGCCTCATCCTGGATGATAAAAAGTCCGTCCTTAAGGAATGGTAATTGGGAGATGGCTTTACGACCTTCTATTCTAATCCCTTCATCTGAGAAATATGTAGGTATTACTTTTATTCCCTCCTCTCCAAGTCTCTCCATCAATTGCTCCCTACTTAACTTTAATGTATTGACTCGAATGGTTGCAGGAGTGATTTGGTTATTCATGTTACATATCTCTATTGTCTTCTCCACTCCCATTTCCTTTATCCACCTCTTAACTAACCATAGAGGATGGGAGTATAAGACAGATATATGTAGCGAAGGATCTTCCTTCAAATCAGGATAGGATAGCTCTTCTTTCTTTCTCAGGAAAGAACGAAGGATGGCATTGACAAATCCCCCTCCTCTTTTGCCCTTAATCTCTTTAGCAAGCTTCACAGATTCATCCACCGCTGAAAAAGGAGGGGTTTTGGATAAAAAAATAATTTGATAAAGGCCAAGTCGAAGTATATTAAGGATGGGCTGATCAATCTTTTTTAAAGAAATCTTAGAAAGGTTCCTTATTATCCAGTCAAGCCTCTCACGCCATCGGAGGACCCCATAAGTCAATTCTGTGATAAAGGCCTGATCGAGATAATTGAGGGTTTTATATCTTCTAAAAGAATCTGTTAGCAGTTGATCGAGATGAAGCTCAGTCTCTTCTATCCGATTCAGGATCCGCAGAGAGATCGCCCTCGGGTTTTCCCCTTTCAAAATCTTCCTGTCCTTGCCATCTCTTCAAGCCGGGCAATTCTTTCTTCTATGGGTGGATGTGTACTGAATAGAGAGAGGATACCTCCTCCTCTCAATGGATTAACGATAAACATATGTGCAGTTGATGGATTTGCCTCCATAGGGATACGTCTGGCAGCAAGATCAAGCTTTCCCAGTGCCCTTGCCAGAGAAAGGGGATGGCTGAGGTGTGCACCTCCCTCGTCAGCCATATACTCCCTTGATCTCGAAATGGCCATCTGAATCATTATAGCAGCAATTGAGGCAATTATTGAAAAGGCAAGTGTAACGAGAAGGTTTCCTCCCCCTCCTTCTTCATCATCTGACCTTCCAACTCCAAACATGGCACCCCACTGTGCCATTCGGGCAAGCATCCCTATTGCACCTGCCATTGTAGCTGCAATTGTGCTTATAAGGATATCTCTATGACGGATATGGGATAGTTCGTGACCTATAACCCCTGAAAGTTCATCCCTGCCAAGGATTCTCATAAGTCCAGTAGTAACAGCAACTGCAGCATGTTCAGGATTTCTTCCTGTTGCAAATGCATTTGGTGTATCATTTTCTATTATATAAACCTTTGGCATTGGCATTGAGGCCTTGTTAGCGAGTTCCCCAACTATCTGGTAAAGTTCAGGGGCTTCACCTTGAGAGACCTCCTTCGCCCCATACATCCGAAGGACAATCTTATCACTGAACCAGTAGGCAAAAAAGTTCATGAGTCCAGCAAAAATAAAGGCATATATGGCTCCGCTTTTACCTCCTATTGCAGAACCAACAAGAATGAAAAGGACTGTTAAAACAAGCATCAATAAAAATGTTTTAAATTGATTCATTTTTATTATCAGCCTCCTTCAATCAAAAATTATAATCATTTAAATAACTCTTGTCAAATTCATAAAGTAAGAGCTCTGAAAAAGTCCTGGAATGATTGGGGAGGTAGGGTTCCAAACCCTTCGAATGCGGACAATGAGAGGGTAGATTGCTTACAATCGCTTTAAAGAAGATCAAGCATTTTCAGGGTATTAATCAATAATGCCATATTATTATCGGTATCCGCTCGAAGGCTTTTCCACCATACCTCCCCATTCTATAATACTCTCTCTAAAAACGAATTTTTGGACTTGGGAAGATGGGGTGAAAAAGTTCTTCCTGTCGGCTGAATTTCATTCCCCTCACTTTAATCATATCCCCTTGGAGACTGTGTCGTAATGTTATCTTATAGATTCCTCGCTTCGCTCGGAATGACAAACATGGCATACACCTCATTGCGACACATGCTCCTTGGAGAGGGAAGGGGCGAGGAGAAATTTATGCATTTTTTCAGAGCTAACGAAGTGAATTAAAACCCATTTTTATGGTTTGAGGAAATCTAATATTGCATCCTTTACCTTTTGAATATCCACTTTTGTATTGATACATGGCCCGTTAGGACGTTCATTTAGAATTCCAATAACTGGAATCGGGTAACTATCCTGGATGCCAGTTGTAAGGTCAAGCTCACATGCCACTGCAACAATGGCCTCAGGCTTATTTTCAACGATGATCCTGCGTGCAAGTGTCCCCCCTGTTGCAACAGCAATCATTACATTATATTGCTCGGTCAATTCAATCAAATCCTTTATCTCGCATTTACCACATCCCTTACAATTCTTTATATTCCCTGTAATTTTAATCTGACAATCATAATCCTGAATGCAATGCGGTAGGAGCAGGAGAAGTCGATTTGGTTTAGTCCTGTGATTATTTGACCTTACAAGGTGATTGTTCAGCTCTATAAAGGATTGTTGAACCCTATCCTTTGATACCCCTACCAATCTTCCCATGAGTATCATAAATGGAAAAAGGACTTTAGCCACAATCCCCCTCAATTTTTGACTGAAAAGGATGTCTCTTCCCCTTAGAATTGTAAAGATAAGAAGAAGACCTCCAGAAAACATCATTAAGACTGCGATGGCAAGAATGATACTATAGATTATTGGGAAAGAGGAATGTATATTCTTCAACCCTACCATGGGGACATACCAGAGAAGGAATATAAAAAAGGAAATAATCAAACAGGTCAAAACTAATAGTCCTATGAAGATTCTCTTTTTAGGTCTCTCGTCCAAAAGTGCCCCCGATTACTTAATTCAAATATAGAAATAAATTTGATATGTGGGTTAATATCCCTCTAAGTAAAGATAGTCCCATGGGGGATAGGATTTCCACAGAGAAAGTCCCGGACACTTATTCTCTTCTTACCCTCCAGCTGAACTTCTTTAATAAGAAATGTCCCATCTCCGGTCTCAACCTCGATGAAATCTAAGCCTACCCAGATTGCGGTGCCTGGCTCGGCATGTGTTTCTCTCCTTCTTGTCTCCCCTTTAAAAATCTTTAACATTTTACCGTTCCATTTTGTAAATGCACCTGGCCAGGGATTAAAGGCACGGACCTGGCGATCAATCTCCTCTGCTCTCTTCCTCCAATCTATATGGCCATCCTCTTTTCTGAGAAGGGGGGCATAGGTTGCATTTGAATGGTTCTGGGGTTTAGGATTCAAGGCCCCTCTTTTCATTATTTCAATTGTTTCCATTAACAGAGTGGCTCCCAGCACGGAGAGCTTTTCTTGAAGGGAGTGACTCGTATCATCCTTTTCTATTTGTATCTCCATCTGGGTTAGAATATCTCCTGTATCCAGACCTTCATCCATCATTATTATAGTAACACCTGTTGAATCTTCTCCATTGAGGATAGCCCAGGGGATTGGAGCTGCCCCCCGATATTTTGGTAAAAGGGAGGCATGAACATTGATTGCTCCATGTTTTGGAACCTTAATAAGTGAACCAGGAAGTATCTGGCCAAATGCTACAACTACAAAAATCTCAGGTGAAAGGCTTTTGATACTCTCTTGAAACGACTCATCCCTTACCTTTTCAGGTTGTAAGAGATTAATTCCATACTTTAAGGCGAGCTCTTTCACAGGAGATGGGCTTAACCTCATTCCCCTACCTTTGGGTCTATCAGGCTGGGTGACAACTCCCACCACTTCATCAGATCCTTCAATAAGGGCCTTCAAAGATGGTATAGCAAAAGAGGGTGTCCCAAAAAATATTATACGCCACGGAGATTTGGTCAATACCCTTCTCCTTTTTGTCTCTCCTTCTTAATTTTGTTACGGTAAATCTCCCTCTTAAGTCGGCTCATCCTGTCAAGGATAAGTATTCCGTTGAGGTGGTCTATTTCATGTTGAAGGGCAATAGCGAGGATACCATTTCCTCGAACTTCAATCTCTTTTCCTTCTGGTGAGAGCCCTTTGACAGATACCTTTTCGCTTCTCTTTAATCTCTCCACACAATCTGGAACACTCAGGCAACCCTCCTCATGCTCAATCTCACCTTCTTCAGAAACGATTTCAGGATTGATCAAGACCATAAGGGAGTGCGATGGATCAATTGGGCTCACATCAATAACTATCACCCTCCGCGATACTCCAACCTGACAGGCCGCCAATCCAATCCCATTGGCATGATACATTGTTTCGGTCATATCCTTAATCAATCTCTTTATCTCCCCATCGATAAAATCAACTTCTTTTGAACGTTTTTTTAATAAGGGATGGGGATATTTGAGAATTTCTAAGATAGCCAATATTATCTCCTTCTACCTAAATAGAATAACATAAAAATGGCTAAAATGGCTAAAAGGATTCCTATCCCCTGGGAGGTTGAAATGACATCTGCAAAGATAAATCCTCTCGGGTCACCCCTGAAGATTTCAATAAAGAAACGTATTGAAGAATAGAGAAGTATAAAAAGAAAGAATATCCATCCATCAAATCTTTTACCCTTCTCTACCCAATTCAAAAAGATGAATATAGCCAATGCACCTATGGCCTCGTAAAGCTGGGTGGGATGAAGTGAAACATTTAATCTGGCCAGGGAATTGGGATTTGTAAAAGTCACACCCCATGGAAGTGAGGTTTCCTTCCCATAACAGCATCCTGCCAGGAAACAACCTATTCTCCCGAAGAAGAGCCCTAAGGCAATTGAAGGAGAGACGAGATCTGCCAATTTGAAAATTGGTAGGTGATAAAACCTCATATATCCAATTGCTACCACAACTGCGAGGATGAATCCTCCAAAAAAGACCATCCCCCCTTCCCAGAAATGGAATATATGCAAAGGCCTCTCACGATAAAAATCAAAGTTAATCAGGACGAATAAAATCCTTGAACCAATAATCGCTGAAAGGACAGAATAAAAAAATAGATCTACAATTTTATCGAATGATATTCTTATATCACTTCTTCGGGCCTTATGGATTGCTAATATTGCTCCAAAAGAAAACCCGAGTATTACAAAGAATCCATAGGAATAGATATTTAAACTACCCAGTCTAAAAAGGATTGGATACATGATATCTTCTTAAGACTTCTTCTGTTTCATCCCCTCTAAAAATAATAATTCCAATGCAAATAAACCTATCCCAATGGTAATGGCTGAATCTGCAATATTGAAGGCTGGCCAATGATAGGAAGAAATGTAAAAATCGAGGAAGTCTACTACCTCACCATAGCGGAAACGATCTATAAGATTCCCAATGGCGCCACCCATAACGAGCGAGAGGGCAATGGTAGGAAGCTTTTCATCACCTTTTAATCTGATAAAGATAAACAAAACAGCTCCAACAGCAACCAGAGAAAATAGGAGAAAGAACCAGTATCCTGTTTCTCCTTTTTGGGCGCTAAGGATCCCAAATGCCCCTCCCCTATTTCTTAAATGAGTTATGTTAAAAAACCCATCAACAACTGGAATTATCTGGTGAAGAATTACATTCCTACTTACCTCATATTTTGTCCATTGGTCAAAAAGGAGTACGGAAAAGCAGGTAACGATGAGAATCCAGTACTTTCTTTTCATCAAAATATTCTTTTATTGCCGAATAACCTCGAGGCACCTTTTGCAGATGGTTGGATGTTCTTCAAAACTTCCTACACTTTTATCATAATTCCAGCAGCGCTCACATTTCTTACCTTCGGCCCGAGATACTTCAACCTTTATCTCGTTATTGCCCTTTTCGAGGATTACTTGAGAAACTATGAATATAGATTTTAAATCCTTCTCATAAGGTTTTAGAAATTCATAAACCTTCTCTGGGACATTAAGATGAACCTTTGCATCCAGGGAGAGACCAATCTTTTTCTCTTTTCTTGCCTCTTCAAGGGCCTTTGTAACCAGAGAACGAATCTCCCAGATACGCTCCCATCTCTCATTCAATGATTCATTGAGAAACTCCTCCCTCAATTCAGGTAAAAGGGTTAGATGAACACTTTCTTCTTTATCCACCTCTCCTTTTATAGGAATATGCTGCCATACTTCTTCAGATGTGAATGAGAGTATGGGGGCCATTAGTTTTGTCAGGGCAATTAAAATTTCATAGAGGGCAGTCTGTGCAGATCTTCTCCCTCTGGAGTTACTTGAAAATGTATAGAGTCTATCTTTGAGGATATCAAAATATAGGGCACTCATTTCAACTGCACAAAAATTCTGAACACTATGATAAACAACATGAAACTCGAACCTCTCGTAGGCTTCTCTTACTCTATAAATAAGTTTCTGGAGTCTATGAAGTGCCCACTTATCAATCTCTAAAAGTTCATCATATGGGACCCTATCCTTATCGGGGGTGAAGTCATAAAGATTTCCTAATAGATAACGAAATGTATTTCTGATACGGAAGTAGGCGTCTGCAAGCCTTTTTAAAATCTCATCTGAAATCTTTATATCATCTTTATAATCCTCTGCAGAGACCCAGAGTCTCAATACATCAGCCCCAAGCCGATTAATAACCTCATCAGGTGAGATCACATTCCCCGAGGATTTTGACATCTTTTTTCCATCACCATCAACAACAAAACCATGGGTGAGAACTGAAAGATAGGGTGCACGCCCCCTTGTCCCAACAGATGTCAGCAATGAACTGTGAAACCAGCCCCGATGTTGATCACTTCCCTCGAGATAGAGTGATGCAGGAAACTGAAGATCATCCCTCTGTTCCAAGACAGCGGCATAGGAGACACCTGAATCAAACCAAACGTCCAATATATCCATTTCCTTTGAAAATTCCCGACCTCCGCATCTCGGGCACCTTGTTCCCTCGGGGAGAAGGTTTCCAACGCTATCTTCAAACCAGATATCTGCCCCTCTTTTTTCAAAAAGCCTTGCAATATACTCGATTGTCTCTTTGGTTGTTAGGATATTTTTGCAGGATTGGCAATAGAAGGCTGGAATTGGAATTCCCCATGCCCTCTGTCTTGAGACACACCAATCAGGTCGATTTTCTATCATCCCGTATATCCGATCTCTCCCCCATGGAGGTATCCACTTCACCTCATTAATTGAACGAAGGGCCTCCTTTCGTAACCCTGTTTTGTCCATTGAGATGAACCATTGCTCAGTGGCTCTAAATATTATCGGGTCGTTTGTTCGCCAACAGTGGGGATAGGAGTGAACCATCTTCTCCTCTTTGAGGAGGGCACCAACCTCTTCAAGCTTCCTATTGACTGCCTGATTGGCATCGAATACGAACTGACCAGCAAAGAATGGAACATCACTTGTGAAGCGACCATCATCATCAACAGGGCTGTAAACATCCAGCCCATATTGAATCCCACTTTCGTAATCCTCCTGACCATGACCAGGTGCTGTATGAACACAGCCTGTTCCAGCATCCAGTGTGACATATGATGCAAGAATAATGAGGGAATCCCTTTCAAGAAAGGGATGTCTACAGATGAGCCCCTCTAACATTCTCCCAGGAAACTTTTCCAAGACTTTATAATCTCTTATGCCAATCTTTTCCATCACAGACTCTAAGAGAGCCTCGGCGAGGATATAAACCTCTCTGCCCGTATCAACAGCAACATAGATAAAATCAGGGTGAAGGGCAATCGCCAGATTGGCTGGAATTGTCCATGGTGTTGTGGTCCATATGATAACGAAGACCTCCTTCCCACTTAGATCTGGAAAAATCTCCCCAATATTCGGCCTACCTTTAGCATTCCCTTTTTGATTGGGACTGGAGGAGATCATCTTGAATTTAACATAGATTGAGGGTGATGATACCTCCTCGTATTTTACCTCTGCTTCAGCCAGGGCAGTTTTGCAAGTAGGACACCAGTGCACTGGCTTCTTACCCTTATAGACCGAACCATTTAGGAGAAACTTTCCGAATTCCCTCACAATCGTTGCCTGATAGCCGAAGTTCATAGTGAGATATGGATTTCCCCAATCACCAAAAACACCAAGACGTTTGAACTCTTCTCTCTGAATATTTACGAATTCAGTCGCATATTCCCTACACCTTCTTCGAATTTCAACAATGGAAAGTTCATCCTTCTTTATTCCAAGACTCTTTTCCACCTCATGCTCCACAGGCAATCCATGACAATCCCAGCCTGGGACATAGTAACTGTCAAAACCTGCCATAAACTTAGATTTCACAATGAAATCCTTCAGTATCTTATTCAATGCAGTTCCAATATGGATATGTCCATTGGCATAAGGAGGACCATCATGAAGTATATACTTTTCCCTCCCTTTAGCCTGTTTGCTCAACCTTTGGTAAATCCCCTTCTTCTCCCACAGAGCCAGTATCTCGGGCTCCCTAATGGCAAGATTTGCCTTCATTGGGAAATCGGTTTTGGGGAGATTTAATGTCTGTCGATAATCCATAGGAATTTCCTTCTAATTTAATGAAATTTAAAATATCCTTAAATTATTAAATTAAATATTCTTATTAACATAAAAAAGAGTGCTTAGCAAGGAAAAGGGGGAATTTAGTGATCTAACAGGGATGTCTGAGAAAATCTTATAGCGGTAACCTTATCATGCCCCTTAAATTAA
>JBBITW010000083.1:0-15287 GCA_037440525.1 Deltaproteobacteria bacterium | reverse complement strand
TCTTAATGTCCGCATTCGAAGGGTTTGGAACCCTACCTCCCCAGTCATTTCAGGAATTTTTCAGAGCCCTCTTTTTATTAAATATACGCATCTGTAAGCTCTGAAAGAACTCTTTCAAGGCCTTTTGGATCATTAAGATCAATCTGCCTCAATGCCCTATCCACCTCACTTCTTAAAGAAGGATTTGAAAGATCTTTTAAAGACCTATATAGTCCTGCCCTTCTACCCAATTTGAAGTTTATCTTTTCTTCCTCTGAAAGGGATAGGTATTGATCAATAACAGAAAGCATCTCATTTTTATCCTCAGGGAGTTTACCCTCTACCTCTTCAAGGAGGTTGAGGATATGATCGCTCTTAAAAATACTCGTTATTCCTTCTAAATTTTCAATGAGGAGCCTTTCTTCATGGACAATCTCATCGTCGTTCAATAAGGTAAAATCACCATCTTCAATTTTTTGGTAAAGGGGCATTATTTTTAGAACCTTAAGTGTTCGAACCCTTATAAAATCAGGATTTATCTGATTAAGGACCTTTGCTGTTTCAACTGCATGTTCTTTCCAGAACCTCTTTCCTCCCAGACCAAGAATCACATATTCTGAAAGGGATATTCCGGATTCCCTCACTTTTTTTCCGGCTTCAATATGCTCCTTTGATGTTACCCCTTTCCTCATGTATTGAAGAAGATAATCGTATCCACTCTCGAGCCCTATATGGATTCTGGAAAGTCCAGCATCGAAAAGTTCTCTAAGCTCGTTTACGTCTTTTTTTGAGACTGTTTTAGCCCGTCCATATGTGGTAATTCTATCTACGGTAGGGAAAGTCTCTTTTAGATATTTTAATATCTCTACCAATTGATCTGTTTTTAGAATAAGACTATCAGCATCTTGTAAAAATACATTCTTAGCCCCGTCATAAAGCCATAAAGCCACACTCCGATAGCCATCTGGATAATACTTGGGATTCTGTAAAATATTATTCACCAAAACCGCATTTATCTCCCCACCGAAACCCGATCTCCACGAAAGTTCTTTGATCTCTTTGACAATATCACGGATATTGTCAATATCTTCCTTTATCTCTTCAAGGGTTCTCAAACTGAACTTTTCTTTTTTATAGATATGGCAGAATTCACACTTATTCCAGGGACAGTTGCGCGAAATCCTTAAAAGAAGGCTATAGGCTTCGCTTGGGGGTCGAATAGGACCTTGTTCAAAGTATCTCTTGGTCATTATTGAAAAACTCCTCTTATGTAATTTCTTTAGATATTAAATATTTTGTAAATCTTCAGGACTCATTCCGATTATTGAGAATATCTTATTTTCTAATTCAAATGTGTCCTTCTTTAGCTTCTCGAGTTGTTCAAATGCCTTAGGATTCTTACCATATCTATTACAGAGATCTTCAAATCTCTCATTTAAAGAAACAATTCGATCATGTTTTACCCTTTTGTCTGCATAATTGACTACTTCTTCTTCCGATACTGCGAAAGGATCCTGATGTCTTGATAAAAGGATATGTTCTGCTACTATATCCCCTACCCTTTCAAAACCCATCTCCCGCAGAAGTTTCGACCCAGTGAGTGCATGATCTTCTTTTGTTTTGAGACATTCGGTCTTTGTAAGATCATGAAGTAATGAGGCAGCCTCTACCAGACGAAGATCTATATTCTGTCCCATTTTATTGAGCTCAATGGATATGAAGAGGGCAACCCTCGCAACTTCCAGGCTATGGGCAATAATATGGTCGAGCATTCCATATTCTTCCATCAATCTCAGGCAATCCTCTTTTGTAGGAATCATCAATCTTCCTATTTTCTTAAAAAGACCTTTTCCTTAAGGGAATCCCTTTTTTGACCTTCTAATTGTTTCGTGCCTTCAGCTGGGTAGCCCAGTGCAACAACAGCCATTAATTCCAAATCCTTATCCGCCCCCAGAATTTCCCTTACCCTCTCTTTATTCTTTAAAATCTCCCCCAGCCATACACCTCCCAATTGCATTGAGTGGATTGTTAGAAGCATATTCTGGATCGATGCGCCTATTGCCATTACATCTTTTGTTCTATCGTAAACACGATGATGATCCAGGAAGACTGCGATACAGACAGGAGCCTCTTTGAGGATTGATCCATAGTGGGTTAGGCCTGAAAGAGAATCCTTCAGTACTTTATCCCTTATTACAGCAAACTTCCATGGTTGGTTGTTCAGCCCAGAGGGTGCCCATAAAGCTGATTCGAGAATTTGATTAAGTATTTCATCAGAGACAGGGTCTTTTTTAAACTTGCGTATGGATCTTCGTGTCTTTATAGCTTCAATAATTGGGTTTAATTCCTTCATACAAATCAATAAATTTTTATACCTTACCCTCTGGATAGTAAGGAAGGTTGACTTTCGATCTGTTCCAATCTAAGACTGAATTTCTCCAATCTACTCTTTGCTTCATCAAAACGATTCCTTGCATCATTGATATGTTTCCCGACAAGTCGAAAATCTTCCTGAAACTCTTTCATCTCTCTTCCCAGTCCTATGAGCAGTGTCTGTATCTCCCGTGCATGTTCCTCAATCTTTAGCCCCTTGAGCCCTAAAACTATTACCTGTAGATAAGCATAAAAAGAGTTAGGGGAAACTGGTATTACCTTCTTACTCAATGCATAATTTAATATCCCCTTATCCTCTACAAATGATTCATCTTTTGTAATTGTTTCGTAATATACATTTTCTGCTGGAATATAAAGGAGTGCAAAATCGTATGTCCCCTCCTTGGGAACAATATATTTATTGGCTATATCATCGATATGTTTCTTTACATCCCGGTAGAAGAGTTTTTTTGCATTCCTTCTCTCCTCTTCTGTTTTGCATTCGAGGATTCTTCTAAAATTATCAAGAGGAAATTTTGAATCTATGGGGACAAGCTTTTCACCGAGCTTGATTGCCGCATCCACCCTCTCTCCACTTGAGAACTGATACTGAAGGGTGTAAAACTCCGGAGGGAGTATCTGTGATAATAGCTCTCCCAAAAATTGTTCGCCAAGACCTCCTCTCAGCTTAGGGGGTTTTAGAATCTCCTGAAGAGATGCAATATTTTTACCAACCTCAAATATCTGTTCACTTGCCTTTGAAAGTCTTCCTATGTTCTCTCTCACCTCTCCAATGACCCTTGCTGCGCTATCAAGTCTCTGGCCAATCTGCCCACTTGAGTTCTGAAGTTGTTGATTTACAATCTGAAGCTGATGGTTCACCTGTTCATTTATGATTCTCAATTGTTCTGTAAGAATAGATATATTTTTATTTAATCCATCACCCATCTGGCCTCTCAATTGTTCTATTTGTTGTTGCACGAATGTCCACATGGGTTGAGAGGATAGCTCTCTTTTTATTTCATCGAAATTCTTTCTCCACCTACTTTCCATCAATAAAAATAGAGCTAAAATAACTGCAATTATAATTCCTGAAATTATAAGAATTGATAAGGAAAACGTTGGCATGAATGGAATTCTACCTCACAACAGAAATAAAATAACGCAACCCTTCCAGAAATTCAAGAGATTTTTCATATATTTTATTATTATAAGTTTTCGAAATCCATCGAATAACCCTTTTCCTCAGGAGAGAGGATTAAGGTGAGGGGGATGAGTTTTTACCGGCATGGAGGCGAAGGTATTTTCACTCCAACTCCAAAAACTGAAAATCCTTTTTAAATACTTTTTCAGAGGTCTCTAAATCTTCCCTTGACATAGACTGTTAAAAAATTGTATTTATTTCAGGGTTAGAATTTCTTCTGGTATATATTTATATGAAACATTTCATCGACCTCAGAAGCGATACTGTAACAAAACCCACCCCAGAAATGAGGATGGCTATGGTTCAGGCAGAGGTGGGTGATGATGTATATGGTGAGGATCCAACTGTAAATGAATTGCAGGATAAGGTAGCCAGAATCCTCGGTAAAGAGGCATCCATCTTTGTTCCCTCAGGAACGATGGCAAACCAATTGGCTATTAAATCACATACACAACCAGGAGATGAGGTTATTATTGAATCCACCTCGCACCCGTATAATTTTGAAGGTGGTGGAGCAGCAGCAATATCAGGGGTTCAGTTCTATTGTTTGAAGGGAGATAGAGGTATCATCGATGCCTCACAAGTAGAAGAGGCAATCAGACCCAAAGACCATCACTACCCTGTTACAAAATTAATCTGCCTCGAAAATACACATAATCGTGGAGGTGGGTCGATCTATCCCATTGATAAGATGAGAGACATCTATCAATTGGCGAAACAGAGGGGTCTTAATGTTCACCTTGATGGGGCAAGGCTCTGGAATGCTTCTGTAGCCACAGGTATCAAACCCCATGAATATGCCGGGCTTGCAGATTCTGTATCGGTTTGTCTTTCAAAGGGATTGGGGGCACCAATTGGATCACTTGTTTCGGGCAGTAAGGATTTCATAAATCGTGTCCACCGTTTTAGAAAGATGTTTGGAGGAGGGATGAGGCAGGTCGGAATTGTTGCTGCTGCTGGAATCTATGCATTGGATCATCATATCGAGCGTCTTAAGTATGATCATGAAAATGCAAGACGTTTAGCCCATGGTTTAGCTCATTTAAGAGGGGTAACCATTAATCCTGAATATGTAGAGACGAATATTATCATTTTTGATGTAACCCAGAGTGGATTAACAGCCTTTGGGGTGGCAGAGGCAATGAAAAAGGAAGGTATCCTAATCCACCCGATTGGAGAGAGAAAAATAAGACTCGTCACTCATCTTGATGTTTCACAAGAGGATATAGAAAAGGCCTTAAAGGCGTTTGAGAAGATATTTGGCAGGAATTAGGTCTCTGGTAAATGTTAAGGGCAATTCGTGACCTTAACCCAATTATCATTTTCATCCTTGTTTAAAGGAGGGAAAAATGTCCTGGAAATTAGCAGTTGTTCCTGAACGTTGTTCTGGTTGCAAGATATGTGAATTGGTATGTTCAATTCAGCGTTTCGGGGTAAATAATCCAAAGAAGAGTGCAATTCGTGTAATGGTGGTATATCCCCATCCCATTATCAGGATGCCTATTGTTTGCAGACAATGTAAGATTGCAAAATGTATGGAGAACTGCCCAACAGAGGCAATTATAAAAAAGAACGGGATTTATGATATAGATTCTGAAAAATGCATTTCATGCCAGCAATGTGTGATTTCATGCCCCTTTGGAGCGATCTTTCTCCACGAAGAGGTAGATATACCCTTTAAATGTAACCTCTGTGGTGGAGAACCAAAATGTGTGGAGGCCTGTCCTAAGAATGCAATTCTATACTTACCAGAACATGTCCTCGGGCAGCCTCAAAGAATGACAAGTGTCCTCAAATATGCCCATATGAAGGAAGTTGAGTATGTTGAAAAAGGAGAAAGGAAGGTTCTAAGATATGCAGACATCGAAAAGGGAAAAGGGGAAGATTAAAGGAGGTTATTTTTGGAAAATCCTTTGGATAGATCTTAATAATGAGGTTATAAAACCTGTAGAGTTTGGAGAAGATTTTGCCCTTAAATATATTGGCGGGAGAGGTTTTGGGGCAAAACTTCTGTGGGATCATCTAAGGAAGGGTCCTATCAATCCATTGGGTTCTGAAAATCTTCTGGTAATATCCCCTGGTCCTCTTGCAGGGCTTTATATTCCTGCATCCGGGAAGACCTCATTTGTCTCCATATCTCCAGAGACGGGTATATATGGCGATTCGAGTATGGGTGGTTCTTTTGGAGCAGAACTTAGACAGGCTGGTATCGATGCTATTGCAATCACAGGAAAGGCAAAAACCCTCTCTTACATATGGATTGACAATGGTTCTGTAAGAATCGTCCCGAGTGAGAAACTGAAAGGCAAGGGGAGCCTCGAGACCGAAGGTATAATAAAAGAGAGTTTGAAGGATGAATATATCAAGGTAGCCACAATTGGTATCGCAGGGGAGAACCAGGTTCGATTTGCCTGTGTAACATCAGATTGGGGAAGAAATTCTGGGAGGACAGGGATAGGCAGTGTAATGGGCTCAAAAAACATTAAGGCCATTGCTGTTCGAGGGTCAAAGGATCTACCTGTCTATGATCTTCAGAGATTGAAAAAGGCCTCAGAAGTCTCCTTCAAAAGTTTGAGAGATAATAAAAATTTTTCTTTCTGGCAGCAGCAGGGTTTGATGTCTGTTATTGACTATGTCAACGAAGCAGGTGTGATGCCGACATTCAATTTCAGGGAAGGCGTCTTTGAGCATGCTAAAAAGGTGAATGGTTATGAAATGCTCTCAAAATATAAGATAGGTGATACATCCTGTTTTGCATGTCCGATGGCCTGTGGCAATATATGTCTGGTAAAAGAAGGGAAATATCGCGGAACTGTTATAGAAGGACCAGAATATGAAACTGCATGTATGTTTGGGCCTAACCTCGGGGTTCAGAATTTTTCAGCCATCCTCAAGGCAAATCAACTATGTGATGATCTGGGTATAGATACCATTACAACCGGAAACCTCATAGGTGTTCTGATGGAGGCTCAGGAGACAGGACTTCTTTCAGAAAAGGATCTTGATGGCCTTAATTTAAAGTGGGGATCAGAAGAAGTAGTATTAGAGATGGTCCATAAGATAGCCCATCGTAATGGTATAGGAAATATATTGGCTGAAGGGAGCCTTGGTTTAATCAAACACTGGCCACAACTGAAACCAATCATATCTCAAGTTAAAGGTCTTGAACAATCTGCCTATGACGCACGAATTGCCATCTCAATGGCCCTCGGTTATGCCACCTCAGATATTGGTGCACATCATACACGTGCCTGGACTATTGCAAAAGAACTTGAAATGGGGATGGATTGGCCATTGGAAAAGAAGGCAGAACTCGTTATCTATCATCAAACACTGAGACCACTTTTTGATATGTTGGGGGTATGCAGACTTCCATGGATTGAACTGGGTTTCGATGAGAATCAATACGCTGAATTCTATTCTGCCACTACGGGTGTTGAGACTTCATTAAATGAGCTCCTTCAGAGATCGATGGATCTCTATGACCTTACAAGGGCAATTAATATGAAATTTGGTATCTCAAGAAAGGATGATTATCCACCAGAAAGGGTCTTCACCTTGCCGATGACCGAGGGTCCTCATGCCGGAAAGATCCTAAAGCGAGAAGACTATGAGTATATTCTTGATATCTATTACCAGAAGAGAGGATGGAGCAAAGATGGTATGGTGGATGGGAAGAAGATCGAATCCTTCAACGATTCTTTAATATACATTTAAGAGCTATAGGGTCTAATTTATGGATAAGCCCGATGGTAAATCTGATTTCATGGTTGTCTTTGTAACATGCTCTTCAGAAGAAGAGGCGTCAAGGATAGCTCACTTGCTGGTTGAAAAACATCTTGCAGGCTGTGTTAATATTATCTCCCCTGTTCGTTCCATCTACCAATGGGAGGGAAAAATCTGGGATGAAAGAGAGTGGCTTTTGGTAATCAAAACAAAAAACAAAATGTTTGAAGAATTGGAGAGGGAGATAAAGTCCCTTCATTCTTACACCAACCCAGAAATCATAGGCCTTCCTCTGATTCAAGGTTCTTCGGATTACCTCAAATGGTTAGAAGAAATGACCAAGTAAACACCATAGAACCCTGACCAAAAAGGGATCGCTTTTCTATATCTTCATATTATGATTATATTGAATAAAAATTATGTAATTTTAAAATTTGGGTTTTTTGAGGTGGTAATCTGTGTTCTGTTCAAAATTGTAGGCCACTTTTAAAATCTTTTCCTCGTCAAAATGTTTAGCCATGATCTGAAGACCTATAGGTAGTCCCTCTTTGCTAAATCCACAAGGGATAGAGATCGCTGGAATACCTGATAGGTTAACCGGGATAGTAAAAATATCTGATAGGTACATCTTTAAAGGGTCATCAATCTTCTCACCGATTCGAAAGGCTGGTGTCGGGGCTGTTGGTGTGACAATAACTTCAACATCCTTGAAGGCCTCTTCAAAATCGTTTTTCATAAGTGTCCTTACCTGAGATGCCTTACGATAGTATGCATCATAATATCCTGCAGAAAGAACATATGTCCCGAGAATGATTCTCCTTTTGACTTCGCTACCGAATCCCTGGGCACGGCTCTGAGTATACATCTCCATGAGATCTCTATATCCTTTGGAACGGAATCCATATTTTACACCATCGTATCGAGCTAAATTTGAGCTTGCTTCAGCAGTGCATATGATATAATAGACAGCAACTGCATATCTTGTATGTGGTAGAGAAATCTTTTGAACTTTTGCCCCAAGCTTCTCTAAAAGATTTATACCCTCTCCCACTGCCTTTTCAACATCCTTATCCATTCCATCGATAAAGTATTCCTCAGGTATCCCAATCCTGATCCCCTCTATTCCCATAACCAAGGCCTTTTTATAATCAGGAACTGAAATATCTACAGATGTAGAGTCGCAAGGGTCATAGCCACTGATTGCATTCATCATGATTGCACAGTCTTCTACATCTTTTGTGATTGGTCCAATCTGATCCAAAGAAGAAGCGAATGCAATAAGTCCAAATCTCGACACCCTACCATATGTAGGTTTCATTCCAACAACACCGCAACAGGAGGCAGGCTGGCGGATCGAACCACCTGTGTCCGATCCAATCGAAGCAATACATTCGTCAGCGGCCACTGCTGCAGCTGAACCACCACTTGATCCACCGGGGATTCGGTTGAGATCCCATGGGTTTCTGGTGATCTGAAACCCTGAATTCTCTGTAGAAGAACCCATAGCGAATTCATCCATATTCAGTTTTCCTAAGAAAATGGCATCCCTTTCCTTCAATTTCTTGACTACTGTACTATCATAAAAAGGGATATAATTCGCAAGTATTTTCGAGGCGCATGTTGTTGGTATCCCCTTTGTGCAGAGAATATCTTTTATCCCGATTGGAATACCAGCGAGGTCTTCGATCTCCTCCCCCCTTGCTATCTTTTTATCTAATTCGTCGGCACTTCTAATAGCCTCCTCTTCGTTGAGAATTAGATAGGCCTGGATTTTTCCATCCACCTCGTGGATCCTTTTAAAGAGGGCTTCAGTTGCCTCACGGGAAGTAATCTCCTTCTTTACAAGAAGTTCATGCATCTTATGTATGGTCAATTGATAAAGTTCCATTATTTCCCTCTTTAGCTCACTCAATAATTCTTGGAACCTTAAAATAACCATCCTCATTCTCAGGTGAGATATCTAAAACATCTTCTCGTGGGAAAGAGGCTTTAACCTCATCTTCCCTGAAGACATTGTAGATTGGAATGGCATGAGAAGTTGGTTCTATCCCAACAGTATCGAGTTGATTCAATTGCTCCATATAGAGAAGAATCTGTTCCAATTGATTTCCAAAGATTGTCTTCTCTTCCTCTGTAAGTTCGATACGAGCCAATCTTGATACCTTTTCTATATCCATCTTCATTTCTTTACCCCTTATCCTATCCGAGTATCTCCTTTACCCTCCTCAAATTCTCCTCCAACTTCCCTCTGAGGATCAGATATTCGTTTGCCTTCCCCTTCTCTTCCTCGACAATCTCCTTTGGTGCCCTTGTCAGAAACTGTTCATTTGAAAGTTTCTTATTTATAAAAGAAATATCCTTTTCTATCTTTGATATCTCTTTTTGAAGCCTCTTGACCTCTTCCTCCATTCTGGATTTCCCTATTGGAATAAATATCTCTGCATCCTGTAGCTGGGCAAATGCACTGTAGGGAGGCTTCTGTAGCTCTTCACCAATCTTTGCTTCTCCGAGCTTTGCCAGGTGAGATATGAACAGTAGGTTTCTCTCAATCTTCTTTTTAGACTCTTTGACTTTTGTCTTGAATATGACTTCAATTTGTTCCCCGGGTGGCACATTCATTTCAGCCCTTATATTACGAATGGTTGTAATGATATCGATCACAAATTCCATCTCCCTCGAAAGCTCAGGGTTATCAAAACCATCTCTTGGTTCTGGAAATTTAGATATCATTATGGATTCCACTTCTCTCTTAATTGGAAGCCTCTGCCAGATCTCTTCTGTAATAAAAGGCATGAATGGGTGAAGGAGTCTCAATATTGTATCCAGCATCCAGAGTAGTCTCTTCTGGGTGATTCTCTTCCTCTTTGGATCTTCATCCTGATATAGATAAACCTTAGAAAGTTCGAGATACCAATCACAGAATTCATGCCATATAAAGTGGTAAAGGATATGTGAGGCTTCGTAGAATTTATATCCATCCAGAGCCTTTTGTATTTCGCGAATACTCTGGTTCAGTCTCCCCATGATCCACCAGTCAGGCAGACTCCATTCTTCTTCAGGGGAATTGGCAAATTCATTTGAATCAATTTCTTCAAGATTCATCAGGACAAATCTTGAGGCATTCCATATCTTATTAACAAAATGTCTGTAACCTTCAGTCCTTGACTCTGATAGTTTTAGATCACTTCCTGGCATTGTTAAGGAGGCCAGGGTGAAACGCAGTGCATCCGCACCAAAACGATCGATCAGCTCGAGGGGGTCTAATACATTACCCTTTGTCTTCGAATACTTTTCTCCTCTCTCATCCCTTACGAGACCATGAATATAAACGTCCCTGAAAGGAACATCACCCATAAACTTGATCCCCATCATCATCATCCTTGCCACCCAGAAGAAAAGTATGTCAAAACCTGTTACGAGAACCGATGTAGGATAGAAGACCTTCAGTTCCTTGGTCTCCTCCGGCCACCCCATTGTGGAGAAAGGCCAGAGTGCTGAACTGAACCATGTATCGAGGACATCGTCTTCAGGTTTTAGTTGGGTGGAACCACATTTACCACATGAGGAAGGTTCTTCTTTGGCTACTATTATCTCCCCGCATCCTTCACAGTACCAGGCAGGAATTCTATGTCCCCACCATATTTGCCGCGAGATGCACCAATCCTTAATATTTTCCATCCATTCAAAATAGGTCTTCTCCCAGACTTCAGGGATAATCTTTGTCCTTCCATCTCTAACAGCTTCAATTGCAGGTATTGACAATGGCTTTGTTCGAACAAACCACTGAAGGGAAAGGTTTGGTTCAACGATTGTCTTGCAACGATAGCAATGTCCTACTTTATGCCGGTAATCTTCTATCTTGATGAGAGTCCCGTCTCTTTCGAAATCTTCAACAATCCTCTTCCGACACTCAAAACGGTCCATCCCTTGATATGGACCTGCATTTTCATTCATCCTTCCTTCTTCATCAATTACCTTCACCTGAGGAAGGTTATGGGTTATACTGATCTCAAAATCATTAAAATCGTGTGCAGGTGTAATCTTTAGACATCCTGTCCCGAATTCAATATCAACATATGAATCTGCGATTATAGGTATCTCCCTTCCAACCACCGGGAGGATTACCTTCCTTCCAATATTTGACTTGTACCGACTATCCTCAGGATTGACTGCTACAGCAGTATCTCCCAACATGGTCTCGGGCCTTGTTGTTGCAACCACCACAAAACCATCCCCCTCTCTAAAAGGGTATTTAAGATGGTATAACTTGCCCAGGGTTTCTTGATGTTCCACCTCCAGGTCTGAAAGCGCAGTCTGGCACCTCGGACACCAGTTTATGATATAATGGCTTCGATAGACCAATCCTTCCTGAAAGAGTCTAATGAAGACTTCTTTAACAGCCTCTGAAAGCCCCTCATCCATTGTAAATCGTTCTCGACTCCAATCGCAGGAAGCCCCTAACTTCTTTAATTGGTTGATAATCGTGCCACCTGACTGCTCCTTCCATTTCCATACACGCTCAATAAACTTCTCCCTCCCTAAGATATGTCTATCAAGACCTTCCTCCATGATCTGTTTTTCTACAACATTCTGGGTAGCGATGCCCGCATGATCTGTTCCTGGCATCCAGAGGACATTATACCCCTGCATTCTTTTATATCGAACAAGGATGTCCTGTAATGTATTATTTAGTGCATGTCCAATATGAAGGACACCTGTTACATTTGGTGGTGGAATGACAATGGAATAAGGTGGGCGATTTGAATTTTCATCTGCTCTGAAATAGTTTCGCTCCATCCAATAACTGTACCACTTTTCCTCAACCTTGTGAGGGTCATAAGATTTTTCCAAGATTTTTTCTGCCATGTTTGCAATTTTTCCTCCCTAATCCTTCTCTCCTTTTTCAATCCTTTTTATTTCCTCCTGAATAGCTTTTTCTGCAAGCTCTGGAACAATCTCTTTAACCATCTTTTCAATTCTCTCAAGTGTAAGATTCAGTATACTCCGTGTTACTTCTGGAATGATCTTTGTTATGAAATCCTGCATCATCTCCTGAACACCCCTTGAAATCGCCTCTTCTAATCTATGTTCCAAGGTTATCCATGGAGGCTTGGCCTCAATCTCGGGGGCTTCTGGTTTTTCAATCTCCTCAGGAATTTCGGCCTCAACTTCTTTTAACTCTTCAAGGATACCTACCTCTTCAGGAGCTGAGATAGCTTCCTCCTCAAATATCTCCGGAATCTCCTCTTCTTTAAACTCCTCTATGGCCTCTATTTCTTCCGTAGGTTTCTCTTCTGCCATCAACGAAGGGGTGATCTCTTCTTCAAGAATCTTTTCAATACTCAATTCCTCGGGTTCCTCAATTTCTATCTCCTTAATCTCCTCTAAAACCCCTGCTGCCGAAGCCTCCTCCTCTATCTCAGGGGATATTCCTATTTCCTCTTTTAGGATCTTTTCAACCTCTTCTTCAAGTTCTTCTGCCTCTATGGCTTCTTGCTCTTCGGCAATACTTATTTCCCCTTCCTCAAGCTCTTCAAATTCCTTTTCCAATTTCTCAAGAAGACCCTCGGATAATTCTTCCTCTCTTACTTCCTCAAGCTCTTCTTCAATGGGCCTCTCCTCTGATAAAGGGACCTCCACCTTTTCTCCTTCAAAAGGTGGGGATTGAAAGCCCTCTTCCATAAATTCAGCTTTAATCCCTCTTTTAAGGGCAGTTTCGAACTCTTCAAAACCGATTTGCTCCTTTTGAGGTTCCTCCTTCAAAGGTAACTCCTCCAAAACCTTCTTTTCCTTCTCGGGCCATTCCTTTTCGATTGCGGGCTGAAGTTCTTCTACCTTCTTGAGAATCTCCTCAAGTTCTATCTTCTCAAAAAGTTCCTCCTCCAATTCTCCTCCTTCTTTAGGAGCCTCTTTTTCTAAGGCCGAGGTAACCTCCTCACCTTTTATCCTTTCTTCTTCACGTGATATGGGTTCTTCATAATATTGTTCCCTTTCCCATGAATCCAATGATGGTGTCTCCACCTTCTCTTCTATTTTCCCTTCGGTTACAAAATCCTCTATACTAATCTTTCCTTCGGGTTCCTCAACAACATCTACAAGTTCTATAATCTCTTCTTCCTCTTCAAATTCATCCAGGAGAAGCCCTCCCTTCCCTTCGTGCTCTATCTTTTTATCACCAGAGAATGGCTTCCAGTCCAAATCACTCTCAGTAATACCTTCTATAGCTTCCCCCTTCCCAAGAGCTTCCATAATTCTATTAGTTAAACTTATAACTTCTCTCTCGTTAAGTGGTTTAGATATAATACCATCAACTTTGATCCTTTTACGATCGTCTTCCGATATTTCTTCAAAGAGATTCAAAAGGAGTATGAAAGGAATGTGTTGAAGCTCCTGATCTGCCTTCAATGCTTCAAACAAATTCTTTCCCCCTATTATTAAATCGGGTTTGAAAAGTCTTGCTCGAAGCAATGCATCCTCTTCACTTTCAGAGAAGGTAGCATGATAATCTGTTGCCTCGAAGATCCGCTGAAATTCTTTCTGCGAAGCCCCTTCTGGTTCTATAATTAAAATCTCCCTTAACATTGTGGTTCTCCTTTTTAAAGGTTAGAGGAAATATTAATTTCTCATTATTTCTAATCATTTATCATAAGGGATAATTAAAGTCAAGAAAATAGACTGAGGTCTCTAAAAAAGCATTTAAAAAGAGTCTTATAAGACTGGGGAGGTGGGGTGGAAAAGCATTCGAGCAAATACCTCTAATAGTTTAGCATTAATGATTAATACCCTGAAAATGCTTGATTTTCTCTTAAGCGATTGTAAGCAATTTAACTTCTCGATGTCCGCATTCGAAGGGTTTGGAACCCTACCTCCCCAGTCATTTCAGGACTTTTTCAGAGCTCTCTAATAGTTCATTGTTCTGCAATAATGAGAGTATAAAATAAATGACATCTTGATGAGGTTTTGGCAAGCCTACAAGAAATTAAATGAATCACAAACGTAGGGCAAGGGCTTGTCCCTTGTCGCATTTGGTTTCATTTCTTATGTCGAATTATGACACAGCCCCCAAGGGGAGAGGCAAGTTGTGAAGTAACTCTCTCCATGTTTGGGGACTGTGTCGCAATGAGGTGTGCGCCATGTTTGTCATTCCGAGTCTCCTTTTTCTGTCATTCCGAGCGAAGCGAGGAACCTTAGGAAAGATTTCTCGGCTAACGCCTCGAAATGACGATAGAGTGGTGTCATCCCGAGCAAAGCGAGGAATCTATGTTTGAAAACTCTGAAAAAGTATTAAAAACTATTCTTATAGACTGGGGAGGTGGGGTGGAAAAGCCTTCGAGCGGATACCTCTAATAGTTTAGCACTAATGATTAATACCCTGAAAATGCTTGATTTTCTTTGAAGCGATTGTAAGCAATTTAACTTCTTAATGTCCGCATTCGAAGGGTTTGGAACCCTACCTCCCCAGTCATTCCAGGACTTTTTCAGAGCTCTCCCCAACGAGGCTTTGTCGTAATGTCATTCTAAGGCTTTAGCCGAAGAATCTATGTTTTATAAGGGTTTGAATTCTATAGATTCCTCGCTTCGCTCGGAATGACAAAAAAGGAGGCTCGGAATGACAAATATGGCATACACCTCGTTACGACACAGTCTCCAAGGGGATAGGATTAAAGTTAGGGGGATGAGCTTATACCGGCAGGCAAGAGCAAATACCTGAAAATGCTTGATTCCTCTTAAACAATTGTAAGCAATTATCATTCCCCCTTGGCCTCCCACGAACAATGAAAATATTCAGGTTAAGGCAAAGGTTAGGAAGCCGGTTTAGGCAAAGTGAATGGGTGAAGGAAATTTTTTCTACCAGAGGCAAATCCACCTGTGGCAGAAAGACCAATCACCTAACCTATAAACAAAACTGGCTTCTTAGCCTTAACCTTCAAACCAACCACTCTTATTTTCTAAGCAATTTAACTTCTTAATGTCCGCATTCGAAGGGTTTGGAACCCTACCTCCC
>JBBITW010000082.1:0-15383 GCA_037440525.1 Deltaproteobacteria bacterium | reverse complement strand
AAAATTTAAATCGTCCGCTTGATAAGATTTTCGAGGATATTCCTGCCAGATCTTTAACTTAGCCCTTAAGTGACGGGTTACATCTTTTCCCCTTTAAAAGGAAATTATTACCTTTTAGGGTATCTATAAAAGCCTCCAAATTATGTTAAAAATTACTTTGATTTATTTTAAAATTCAATAACTTAATTTGTAAAATCTCTAAAATACATTAAGTTTCTAAAAATTCTAACATATTGAAATAAAGAAGGAATTATGTTAATTTAACTTTTAGCCTTCCAACTGGAGGAAAATCTTGAACTCCCTTTACAGAAACCTAATCTTTTGGTCAATCATAATAATCATTATGATAGTCCTTTTTAATATATTTAGCAAACCCCGTCAGACAGTTTTGGATAAAAACTATACTGAGTTTATTACAGCTGTTGAAAATAACCGCGTTCTCGAAGTAGAGGCTCGTGGAAGAAATATTACCTGGAAGGATTCTGAAGGAAAACGTTTCAGAACCTATGCACCTGAAGATCCTGAGATGATAAAAATTCTTAGAGATAAGCGAATCGTCATAAATGCAAAGAAGGAGGAGGAGTCTCCCCTCTGGCAAAACATCTTGATATCCTGGTTTCCAATGATATTGCTTATAGGTGTCTGGATATTTTTTATGAGACAGGTCCAGATAGGAGGGGGAAAGGCCCTATCATTTGGAAAGAGCAGGGCAAAGATTCTTACAAAAGAACATCACCATGTTACATTTGATAATGTGGCAGGGATCGATGAGGCAAAAGAAGAGCTCGAGGAGATTATCGATTTCCTCAGAGACCCAAAGAAGTTTACAAAATTGGGTGGAAGGATCCCAAAAGGTGTACTCCTCATTGGTGCTCCTGGAACAGGAAAGACTCTCCTCGCACGTGCCATTGCAGGTGAAGCGGATGTGCCTTTCTTCAGCATCAGTGGATCTGATTTCGTTGAGATGTTTGTAGGTGTGGGGGCATCGAGGGTAAGGGATCTGTTTCTTCAGGGAAAAAGGAATGCCCCTTGTATAATATTTATTGATGAGATAGATGCAGTTGGGAGGCACAGGGGTGCAGGCCTTGGAGGAGGTCATGACGAAAGGGAACAGACCCTCAACCAATTGCTGGTTGAAATGGATGGTTTTGAATCTAACGAAGGGGTCATTCTAATTGCCGCAACCAACAGGCCTGATGTCCTTGATCCTGCCCTGCTCAGACCAGGACGCTTCGACAGGCAGGTTATCGTCCCTGTCCCGGATGTAAAAGGAAGGGAGGAGATCCTGAAGGTCCATTCAAAACGAACCCCACTTGCAGATGATGTTAACCTAAGTCTTATCGCAAGGGGGACCCCTGGATTTACAGGGGCTGATCTTGAAAACCTGGTAAATGAGGCAGCACTTCTTGCTGCGAGGTTGGGTAAGGATCGGGTGGATATGAATGATTTTGAGCATGCCAAAGATAAGGTTCTTATGGGGGTAGAAAGAAAATCGATGATTATCCCCCTCGAAGAGCGTAGAATCACTGCATACCACGAGGCTGGCCATACCCTTGTCGCCAAGATGATCCCTGGAACAGATCCGATTCACAAGGTAACAATTATTCCAAGGGGCAGGGCCTTAGGCATCACACAGCAGCTTCCTCTTGACGAAAAGCATACATACACAAAGGATTACCTCATGAATAATATTTCAGTGATGATGGGAGGAAGGGCGGCTGAAGAACTGGTTTTATCTCGCCAGACCACTGGTGCAGGGAATGATATAGAGAGATCTACAGAGATAGCGAGAAAGATGGTTTGCGAATGGGGAATGAGTGAAAAGTTAGGGCCCCTGGCCTTTGGACAAAAAGAGGAAGAGATCTTCTTAGGAAGAGAATTTGCACGACGTCAGGACTATAGTGAGGAGACTGCCCGTATAATAGATGAAGAGGTAAGAAACATAGTATATAATAGCTATGAGAAGGCAAAGGAGATTATCCAAAACAATATAGATATACTCCATAAATTAGCGAATACCCTTCTGGAAAAAGAGGTTCTCGATGGTCAACAGATTGATCGGATTATAAAGAGTGAGCCTATTTAACCGAGATGAATCTGATTCGATCTCTTCAAATCACAGATGTCAGAGAGGCCATTCATCAAATGAAAAAATTGGGGGTGGACGCAACTGGCATCAACTTGATGAAAGGGAAAGCCCTTCATCTCAATCTCAAACTTGAAGGGATCAAGCCCCGGATTGCAAATATTCTAAAACAGGAGATGCTTTTATTGGGTGGGGATGCTTCCATCAATCAAAGGGGATTGGACTGCAGTGCTGAAATGACGGATGCCATTCTGATGGGAACACAGAAACAGTTTGAGAAACTGCTTCTTAAATTAGAGGTTCATCCCGATCTTAAAGCCATTGGACAATCCATAAAAGAGACAATGGAAAATATATCAAAAACCATTTTTACCCTTCGCTTCAGAAATAAGAGATTTATCATGGGAGAAAAAACCCTTCTGATGGGGGTCTTAAATGTAACACCCGACTCCTTTTCAGATGGAGGACTCTTTCTCGATAAGGAAAAGGCAGTTGAGCATGGTTTGAGATTGGTTGAAGAGGGAGCTGATATCCTCGATATTGGAGGGGAATCCACCCGACCAGGCTCAAAGCCTTTGCCCATGGAAGAGGAGCTTCGAAGGGTTATTCCTGTAATAGAATCGATTGCAAAAAAGGTTGATACTCCTATATCAATCGATACATATAAAGCCAAGGTTGCTGAAATGGCTATCCAGGCAGGTGCTCAAATGGTAAATGATATAAGTGGACTCAATTTCGATCCCGGGCTTGCTTCAGTGGTGGCAAAAGAGGATGTCCCCATAGTATTGATGCACATTCGAGGAAGGCCTGAGACAATGCAGAAAGATGTTCACTACATATCTCTATTCTCTGAAATAATAAAATATCTACGTGAATCCATCAAAATGGCAGAGTCTCACGGGATAGACCCTGAACAGATTGTTATTGATCCAGGAATAGGTTTTGGCAAAAACCTTCAGGATAATCTTATGATTATTAAAAATCTTTCAGAATTCCGTGTCCTCGGAAAACCCATAATGTTAGGGACATCAAGGAAGACTTTCATAGGAAAGATCCTCAATGCCGATGTTCAGGATAGACTTGAAGGGACACTTGCAAGCATCGCAATAGGTGTTATCAATGGAGCCAATATAATAAGGGCTCACGATGTGCTTCAAGCAAAGAAGGCCATTTTGGTGGCAGATGCAATAAAAATGGCTAATTAATGTTGGCGTATTATGAATACAAATTCTTCAGGAGCAGAAATGAGACGAAAATTATTTGGCACAGATGGTATAAGAGGGGTTGCTAATGTTGATCCAATGACAAGCGAGATGGCAATCCAGCTTGGCAGGGCAATTGCTCATATATTTAAAGAAGTAAAGGGAAGGCATAGAATTGTCGTAGGTAAAGATACAAGGCTCTCAGGTTATATGCTCGAGACAGCCATTGCTTCGGGCATCTGTTCCATGGGAGCGGATGTATGGTTAGTCGGGCCACTTCCCACTCCTGGCATTGCATTCATTACTACAAGTATGAGGGCTAATGCCGGAGTGGTGATTTCAGCCTCTCACAATCCTTACTATGATAATGGAATCAAAATCTTCTCACGAGACGGGTTTAAGCTCCCTGACGAGATGGAGAATAGAATTGAGGAGTTGATCCTCTCAGACCATCTAAATTCTCTTCGACCCGTAGCTCGGGAGGTTGGAAAGGCACACAGGATTGAAGATGCCATTGGAAGGTATGTCGTATTTCTAAAAAATACATTTCCAAATGATTTGACTCTCGATGGGCTTAGAATCGCTCTGGATTGTGCCAATGGAGCTGCCTACAGGGTTGCACCTGCTGTCTTTGAAGAACTGGGAGCAGATGTCATTCCAATAGGAATTGAACCAGATGGAGAAAATATAAACGATGGGTGTGGCTCCCTCTTCCCAGAGCTCGTAGCCCGGCTTGTCCTTGAGAAAGGAGCTGACATTGGAATGGCCCTTGATGGAGATGCAGATAGAATAATCTTTGTTGATCGCCATGGAAAACAGGTTGATGGAGATCAGATCCTGGCAATCTGTGGAGTTCAGATGTTAAAGGAAGGGAGGATGAAAAAAAATACCCTCGTCACAACTGTAATGAGTAATATGGCACTGGATCGAGTAATAAGGAATGCAGGGGGAAGGGTTATAAGAACAAGGGTAGGAGACCGCTATGTGGTTGAGGAGATGGTTAGAGGAGATTATAACCTCGGAGGAGAACAATCAGGCCATACAATCTTCTTAGATTATAATACCACCTGCGACGGAATTCTAACAGCCCTTCAGGTTCTGGCAATTATGAAAAGAAAAGAGAGGACACTCGATGAATTGGCTAAACTTATGGAACCATTTCCCCAGGTTTTATACAATGTTGAGGTAAGGGAGAAGAAGGATATATCATCAATTCCTGAGATTGAGAGGAGAGTTAAAGAGATTGAAAAGGCACTGGGCGAATCAGGAAGGGTCCTTGTCAGATATTCTGGCACAGAACCACTTCTCAGGGTCATGATAGAGGGCGAAGATGAACAGAAACTCCACTGCTATGCTCAGGATCTTGTTGAATTGGTAAAAAGACATATTGGTAAAGAAGAAAAAGACGACACATTGAAGGATAGTTAATCTTTCATCCATAGGAGGTATCATGCCGAGGCTGGGAGTCAATATAGATCATGTTGCCACTTTGAGACAGGCCCGAGGGGTTAATTATCCAGACCCTGTAATTGCCGCCGGAATTGTGGAGCTTGCAGGAGCAAATGGAATCGTATGCCACCTGAGGGAGGATAGAAGACACATTCAGGATCGAGATCTTCGCCTTCTGAGGGAGGTAGTACAGACACAATTAAATCTTGAAATGGCCGTAACTGAGGAGATGCTCCGTATTGCATTGGCCATAAAACCTGACATTGTCACCCTTGTTCCTGAAAGGAGGGAAGAGCTTACAACTGAAGGTGGTCTTGATGTGGTTAAGCTTCAAAAACCCCTTAAGAAGGCTATCCAACGTCTCCAGAAGGGAGGAATCCTTGTAAGTCTCTTCATAGACCCGAGCATTGATCAGGTTAAGGCATCAAATGAGGTTGGAGCGAACTCAATTGAAATTCATACAGGTCATTACTGTGATTCAAAAACCAGGACTCAGGAAGATAAAGAACTTAAAAGAATCCTCGACGCTGTTGGGGAGGCATCTCGCTTGGATATCCGGATTGCAGCAGGTCACGGTCTCAACTATGTAAATGTTCGGCGGATTGCAGAAATAAAAGAGATCGAGGAGCTTAACATAGGTCATAGCATAATAGCACGGGCAGTACTGGTCGGTCTGGATCAGGCTGTTCGGGAAATGATATCCCTAATTATATAAGGACGATAATAATTCACTGCTATGGAAGTGGTGAAAGATGATTTTTGGGATTGGTGTTGATATCGTGAATGTGGAAAGGATTGAAGGTATAATGGCCCGTTGGGGGAACCTATTTCTCGAGCGAATCTTCACAGAGAAGGAGATTTCGTGGTGTCAGAGGAGGCCATACCCTCCTGAGTGTTTTTCCACCAGATTTGCAGCAAAGGAGGCATTTCTGAAGGCCATTGGATCAGGTCTCAGAAATGGAATAAACTGGAAAGATATTGAGGTGGAGAATGATCCTATGGGAAGCCCCCTCTTCTCCTTTCATGGAAAGGCAAAGGATTTTATCGAATCCCACCAGATTAGAAGGGCCTTTTTAACTCTTTCCCACGATCGTCCTTACGCCGTGGCCTATGTCCTATTAGAGGGTAGAAAAGATGAAGGTAGCGACCGCTGAACAGATGCAGGAGCTGGATCGTAAGTCTATTGAGATTTATCGAATTCCGGGTATCATCCTGATGGAAAATGCAGGAAGAGGGGCAGCTGAAACAATCCTTAATACCTTCCCCGACCTCATGAAAAAAAGGGTGGCAATTGTTTCGGGAAAGGGAAACAATGGAGGAGATGGTTTTGTCATCGCCCGCTATCTATGGAACCGTGGGATATCGGTAAGGGTCTTTCTCCTTACAGAGCCAAAAAATCTTCGAGGGGATGCAGAGACCAATTATTATATATTTCATCGCATGAAAGGAGAGGTCATACCTTTACCATCTTCCAAGGAATATCAGAAGGTGAGAAAGGAACTGGAGAAGGCTGACATTATTATCGACGCTATCTTTGGTACAGGTCTTGATTCCGAAGTTCGAGGTTACTATAGAGAAGTTATTGAACATCTTAATACAATTCAGAAACCCATCATTTCAGTTGACATACCTTCAGGTCTCGATGCCAATACAGGCAGACCCCTCGGCATAGCGATTCGTGCCTCCCTTACAATCACCTTTGGCCTTCCAAAGGTGGGACATCTCATCTCACAGGGGCCAGAATATGTAGGAAGGCTGAAAATCGTTGACATCGGAATCCCAAAGATCTTAGTTGAGGAAGAGAAGATTCAGACCCATCTAATAGATGATGAAGAGATCAAAACCCATCTCTCCATACCCCGACGTGCGGATACCCATAAGGGAGATTATGGCCACCTCCTTGTTATTGCTGGATCGGTGGGTAAAACAGGGGCTGCTGCCATGGCCTGCGAGGCTGCCCTGAGGGTGGGAGCAGGACTCGTTACACTTGCCATTCCAAAAAGCTTGAATCCTATAATGGAGGTTAAACTGACCGAGGTGATGACCGAGCCCCTCCCTGAAACTCCAAAACAGACCCTCAGTCTTCGTGCATTTAACAGCCTCTTACGCCTCTCGGAAAATAAGAAGGCAGTCATTATAGGCCCTGGAGTAGGAACATTTAAAGAGACTCAAACCCTTCTCATCAAATTGATCAAGACCCTAAACATCCCCATCATCATAGATGCTGATGGTATCAGTGCCATAGCAACCCAACCAAAGACTCTCCCATTGCCAAACCGCTCAATTATCCTTACACCTCATCCTGGAGAGATGGCAAGATTAATCCAATCCACATCAAAAGAAGTCCAGAATAACAGACTGACCATCAGCAGAAATTTTGCCCAATCCAATCATCTTTACCTTGTGCTTAAGGGATATCACACACTGATTGCCACTCCCCATGGTGATGTCTTTATTAATACAACAGGTAATCCTGGAATGGCATCAGGTGGAACTGGAGATGTACTTACAGGAATGATAGGTGGTTTTGTCTGCCAGGGATATGACATCCTTACTTCTTTGAAGATATCTGTATATCTTCATGGTCTTGCTGGAGATGAGATGGCCCGAGAGCTCGGAGAAAAATCTTTGGTGGCATCTGATATTATAAGAAAACTTCCCTCCCTTCTTCAGGGAAGGTTTGATTTTCGTCCTTTCATAATTTAGTATTTAATTTAGTTGTGTGATTCTGATTAGAAACCCCTGCACTCTTTAAAATAAGGGAATATAATCTTCTCCTCGGCCCTTTTGGCCGAAATGAGTGAAATGGGATATATAAATATAAATAAAAAGAGCGGAAGACCATCATGGATATGAAAGGTGAGATAAAAAAATTAGCCCAGACGAAAGAGGGTCACTTTCCATTTCTTTCCCTCTATCTCAATACAAAGTGGGATGATGAACAACAGCGTGAACGTATACGCCTCTTTATAAAGAACCAGCTTAAAAAAGGTTATAATCAGATTAAAGGGAGGGAGGAATTTGAAAAGGCATTCCTTGAAGATCAGAAGCTGATAGAGAGGTATGTTGATGGATTGGTGCGCCGCCATTATGAAGAGGGGGTTAATGGATCAGCAATATTTTCCAGTAGCTGTTCAAAGATATTTCTTACCTACCCTTCTATAATCCCTTTTGAGAATGAATTTTTCGTTTCCGATCTTCCAGTTCTTCGACCTCTTGTGAAACTTTCCTCCCAATATCAGAACACATTAGCTGTTATGGTTGATACTGACTCAGCCAGGCTTTTTGAAATATCACTTGAGGGTGAGATTATTGAATCCTCAATAGAAAGTTATGTCCCTGGTCGCCATGACCAAGGTGGTTGGGCTCAGATGAGGTACCAGCGCCATATCAAGGATCATATGGATAGGCATCACAAGGAGGTTTCGGCAGAGCTCACAGAAATTTTTGATTCAGGAAAATGGAAAAGGATAGTCCTCATCGGCCAGAATCGTATAATCGCCAACTTCAAGACCTTCCTTCCGGAGCGTGTAAAAGAATATATCATTGATACATTCTCCATGGATTTTTCTGAAGGACGCTCAAAAATATTGAAACGAATTTTTGAACGCCTCCTGCAAATTGAAAAGGAAGAGATTCGCCATGAGGTTCTGGAGCTGAAGGAAAAAAGATTGGCAAGCGGTCTGGCTATATTTGGTCTCAACGGAACCCTTGAGGCTATCAATAAAGGTCAGGTTCAAATCCTTTACATCCTTGATTCACTATCCCTATCAGGAGGAAAGTGCTCTCAATGTGGATCCCTCACGCATCTATCCCCTTCCGACAAACCCGGTGTCTCATGTCCCCTTTGTAGGGGAGAGATTAAAAATGTCAATCTTGAAGAGGAGATGATGAGGTATGTCCTTCGCCAGGATGGAGATGTCAAATGGGTTGAGGATAATTCAATCCTTAAAGAACATGAAGGAGTCGGGGCACTATTAAGATTTCGTTAATCTGACCTGTGGTATTACATGAAGAGATTTATTTATCAATTAGGTTATAATAGATTTGCAACACAAAGGGGTAAAAGGTTATTTTCAAAAGTGTGTTAGGAAAGGAGATTTAAGATGTATATTGAGATGAAAGTAAAATTTTTAACCTTCGATTCTACATCTAATGGATTCGTTGTCTTACTGATGGATCTTGCCAATAAAACAGGACTGCCTATCTGGATAGGGCCATTTGAAGCCAATGCAATTGCTATGAAATTAAAGAAAATCCATTCTCATAGGCCTATGACCCATGACCTGATTAACAATATTCTCAAGACCCTTGATTCTCATGTAATTAAGATCGTGGTCAATGACCTGAAAGAGAATACCTATTATGCCCTGATCCACCTCAATCGTAAAGGAGAAGAGGTTTTCATTGATTCGCGGCCAAGTGATGCAATTGCCATTGCCCTTGCCGTTGATGCCCCGATATTTGTTTCAGAGCATGTCATTGAAAAGGCAAGAACCATTGACCTCGAGAAGGAGGGTGATCAATTGAAGGAATGGTTGGAAAATCTAAATCCGGATGACTTTAAATATAAAGCCTAATTTGGTTATTGGAATGGCTGTAGTCCTTCAAACTAAGAGCTCCTTAGAAACCATTAAAATTGGAAAGCAGATAGGAAGCCTTCTTAACCAGGGGGATATTGTAGCCCTTATTGGGGAACTGGGCTCAGGTAAGACACAATTTATTAAAGGATTGGCTTCTGGTGCAGGAGTTAAAAAATCGAAGATATCAAGTCCCTCTTTCGTATTGATAAATGAATATTCGGGAAGGATTCCATTTTATCATATCGACCTTTACAGGATAAATGAAGAAAGGGAGGCAGGAGAGCTTGGCTTAGAAGAATATTTCGAGAGTGAGGGAATTACTGCTATAGAATGGGCAGACAAAATCCCTTCCATACTTCCCCGAGATCTCCTGATGGTTAGGATAAATTACGAAGGAAAGAATTCACGCACAATCGAAATTACAGGGAGAGGGAAGAGATATGAAGAACTTGTGAAAGAAATTAGGAATTTAAAATACAAAGTAAATTAATTATATTTTTATTTTACGATCTAAATTTTTCATTCGCCATTTTGAAAAGGAGGGAAATCAATGGCTCTGGTGGTTCAAAAATTTGGTGGCACATCAGTTGGTGATATTGAAAGGATAAAAAATGTAGCACAGAAGATCATCCAGACTAAAAAACAGAATCATAATGTGGTAGTTGTAGTATCTGCTATGGCTGGGGAAACGGATAAACTTATTCGCTTGGCCCAGCAGGTTACACCAAACCCTGATGAAAGAGAACTTGATGTTCTCCTCTCGACAGGGGAACAGGTTTCAGTTGCCCTTTTAGCCATAGCACTAAAATCTATGGGTTATGATGCAAAATCATATCTTGGATTCCAGATAAAGATCGCTACTGATAGTGCATTCGGAAAGGCACGTATCACAGGAATCGAATCGGAGAAAATTCTCGATGATCTAAAAGATGGCCGTATAGTGGTTGTGGCAGGATTTCAGGGCGTGGATGAAGAAGACAATATTACTACCCTCGGCCGTGGAGGATCTGATACGACAGCGGTGGCCATTGCATCTGCACTCAAGGCGGATATATGTGAAATTTATACAGATGTGGATGGTGTCTACACAACAGACCCAAATGTCTACCCCAAGGCGAGAAAGCTTGCCAGGATCTCATATGATGAGATGCTCGAGATGGCAAGTTTGGGGGCAAAGGTGCTTCAGATTCGCTCTGTTGAATTTGCCAAGAAATATGATGTTCCAATCCATGTCAGGTCATCATTTAACGACAATCCCGGGACAATCGTATGCAAGGAGGATGAAGAGATGGAAAAGGTTATAGTTTCTGGTATTACTTATAATAAGAATGAGGCAAAGATTGAGATTATGGGGGTACCTGATGTCCCTGGAATAGCAGCAAAGCTATTTAAACCAATCGCAGAGGCCAATATCGTTGTGGATATGATTATCCAGACATCAAGCACTGAAAAAGGACATGCAGATGTAGCATTCACAGTTCCAAAATCCGATTTCCCAAAGACACTCCAGATTGTCAAACAAACCCTCGGTGAGATAGGAGGAAGAGAAATCCTTTTCGATGAAAATATTGCAAAGGTATCGATTGTTGGAGTTGGGATGAGAAGCCATTCCAATGTGGCCGCTCAGATGTTTTCTGCACTGGCGAGGGAAGGAATCAATATTAAAATGGTCTCTACATCGGAGATAAAGATCTCCTGTATCATCGACTCAAAATATACTGAGCTTGCTGTCAGGGCTCTCCACGATGCATTTGAACTGGATAAGCCAACAGTGGCCGAAGAACAATAAACAGTGTTAAATTATAAATAATCAATCACCATTCTCCATTGAGAATTGATTCTTTCGATGGAAGGAGTAAAAGGTTTGAAAGAAGTTAAAATTTACGATACAACCCTCCGGGATGGCACACAGGCAGAAGATATAGCCTTCTCAGTGGAGGATAAGGTGCGAATTGCCCATAAGCTCGATTCACTTGGAATTCACTATATTGAAGGGGGATGGCCTGGTTCAAACCCGAAGGATCAACAATTCTTTGAGAAGATGAAATCAATTGCTCTCTCCCATGCAAAATTGGTCGCATTTGGAAGCACATGCCGCGCAGGAATTTCCCCTGAAGACGACCCTAACATTCTCTCCCTTGTGGAATCTAAGACAGACACTGTAACCATTTTTGGTAAATCGTGGGACATCCACCCTCTTGAGGCACTGAATATCTCACTTGACCAGAATCTCGAGATCATCTATCAATCAATCCGATTTTTAAAGAATCGTATCCAGGAGGTGATCTTTGATGCCGAGCATTTCTTTGATGGGTTTAAAGGCAATCCCTCATATGCCCTCAAGACACTCCGTGCTGCACAGGAGGGAGGGGCTGACTGGATTGTCCTCTGTGACACCAATGGAGGAACCCTTCCCCATGAGATTCAATCCATTATGAAGGAGGTTAAAAAAGAAATCTCAACACCCCTTGGAATCCATGTGCATAATGATTCGGAGATGGCTGTAGCAAATAGCATTTTTGCAGTAATGGAAGGGGCTCGACTGGTTCAGGGCACAATAAATGGTTATGGTGAAAGATGTGGTAATGCCAACCTATGTTCTATTATTCCCAATCTCAAATTGAAGATGGGGATTGATTGCATTTCAGATGACCAGTTAAGAATGATAACCGAGGTCTCCCGTTTCATTTCAGAGCTCGCCAATCTACCACATAATAAATATCTCCCCTATGTAGGGGATAGTGCTTTTGCCCATAAAGGTGGTGTTCATGTAAGCGCAATAAGAAAAAGTCCTTTAACCTATGAACATATCCATCCTGAAAAGGTCGGTAACAGGCAAAGGGTGCTTGTATCAGATCTTTCAGGAGAGTCAAATATACTTTATAAGGCTTCGGAATTCAAAATAGACCTCCAGAGTAAGGACCCAAAAGTCAGGCAGATTCTCAATGATCTTAAAAATCTTGAAAACCAGGGCTTCCAGTTTGAGGGGGCTGAGGGCTCATTCGAAATCCTGATAAAAAAGGCCCTCGGTGAGCATAAAAGATTTTTTGACCTTCTTGGATTTCGCGTCATTGTTGAGAAGAGAGAGGAATCTCCACCCCTCTCAGAGGCAACTATCATGGTTCGTGTGGGAGATCAGATAGAACATACTGCCGCACTCGGAAACGGTCCTGTCAATGCCCTTGATAATGCCCTGAGAAAGGCACTCGAGAAATTCTATCCTGAGTTGAAAGAGGTAAAACTCTTAGACTTCAAGGTCAGGATTCTATCGACAAAAGATGGAACAGCCGCACATACGAGAGTTTTAATCGAATCAGGAGACGGGAAAACTACCTGGGGAACAGTTGGGGTCTCTGAAAATATATTACAGGCAAGCTGGCAGGCCCTTGTAGACTCAATTGACTATAAGCTTTTGAAGGAAAAAGATAAATCATCCGAGCATTCCTGATGAGCTTACCCGAGGCAGGGGATTTCAAAATTAATGATAAAGAAATTGAGAAATCTCTCTCCTGTATCTAATCTTCGCTCCTTAATAAATATCCTTAGTTCATTTAGATACTTTTCTATTGACCAGCAGAAGATCCTTTTTTGTTTAGCTCTCCTTGTCCTTGGTATCCTCTATTTCAAATTTTACTACCGTTCCCATCTACCACATGTGGAGTTCACTCAGGAGATTGCGGTTGAGATCTTAGGAGAAGTTAATAAACCCGGGCTATACATCTTCAAACATTCCCCAACACTTGGGGAGGCAATTCAAAGGGCAGGTGGTCTTAAAGAATATGCACTTTTTGACGAAGAATCCTCTTCAAAGGTTCTCGAAAGTGGGACACTCATTAATGTCGAGAAAAGGCTTGAGAAGGAAGTGAGGATAAAGATTGAAAGGATGGAGGCCAGAAAACTTCTCCTGTTCTCCATTCCCCTCGACCTCAATAAGGTCTCCATTGAAGACCTCTGTTTGATACCAGGTATTGGGGAATCTCTTGCTCAGGAGATTTTAACATATCGCAAAAAGAGAAATGGATTTCGATCGGTTGAAGAATTAAAGAATGTGAGAGGGATTGGAGAAAAAAATTTTAAATCCCTCAGAAATTTTTTTATCATCAATCCACCTAAGAAGTGATTCACCTACAAGGTTTAACTGAAGGTCAGTTGGGTAAGAACTGAGAAAGGATAGGAACAATATCTCGGGTAAAACCCTGAAGTCTTGCCTCTGCATCTCCTGTATCTTCCCCTGGATAGACAAGGGTGATAATCCGAACCAGAGCACCATCGGTTCTCTGACGTGTAAGTGCATCCCAGAATGTATATATCTTCAACTGATAGGCATTTGTGAGAATCCGACCACGCATTGGAAACCAGAAATATACGAGCTCCCTTACACCTGGCTTCGACATAAATGCACGATTAACCTTAATGGAAGAATCATTACCTATCAGAACATTCTTTGTCCCTGCTTCCTTAAACTCCCACCCGCTGCCAGGAAGGCATGTCTCTGGAGAATGAATCGACTCACCCTTCCTCTGACTCTCATAATAAGCTACATAAAAATTCACCTGCTTACCATCACTATTCTTATAATCAATAATCACATAATCACTAAGATCAAGCTCATCTATAAACCTCTGCTCCATCCTATCGCGTTTTCCAACCCATTCTTTAACCTCTAATGGAAACTGATCAAGCGTTTTTCTTATGGGAATCTTCTCCCGGAACTCAATTCCCTGCGAGAGGGCAAGGGTTGCACCAAGAAGTATAATCGCTACAATAAACTGGGGAGTACTAAAAAGAGGGAAAATTGAAGAGTGAGAATTTAGAGACTTTGAAGAATTCGGTTCTGGATCCTGAATTTTAAACTTTGAGTTTTGAATCCCTGTTTTAGGTTTTTCCTTACCTTCACTTCCTGCTTCCAATTTCCTATTTCCCATTTTCTTCAAAATCCATATCTCTACTAACATAATACTAAGTGCGCCAAGGAATATAAGCCACCCCGAAAATCCATGAAAGAAACCCTCTGCAACCTTCGCACCCCATACCTCATAGAGAATTCCTGTAAGAGCGATTCTCAGGCTATTCATCATGATAGATATGGGGATAGATGATATGACGATAATTCCCCTCTTCCAGAGCCTCTCCTTAAAGAAATAAGCAAGAAGAATACTGAGTATTACGAGGGAGATTAAATACCTTAAACCACTACATGCCTCAACAACCTGAAGCTGTGTAAATCCGAGATCAATAACATTACCTTCCCTGTAGGCTGACATACCGTAAAGCTGTAAAATCCCAACCCCCAATTTTGATGAAATCAACTGAAGCCTGAGAGATATCTTATTATATAAGAAACCCGGGAGAGGAAACATCGTGAGCACCATAAACAAACTAAATGCTAAGACCTTTACCTTCTTCCACCCTAAGTGATTCCATAAAACCCCAACTATGATTAACCAGAAAGATATATAAAGTGTGAAATACTCCCCTCCCAACTCTCCAAGCCAGAAAAGGACAATCCCTAACCCAAATGGTATAAAGCCTATCCACGTAGGAATTGAATCTAAATTACTCAAAACCTTCCTCTTCTCCCATATCAGATATAAGATAACAAATGGAATCAGATAACAATATGAATAATCCTCCCTGTTCCAGCCTGAAACCATCTGCTTGAGAGCCGAAAAATAAACTATAAATATAAATGCAGTATATGTGAACAGGAAAACCCAATCTTTAGAGCTTATTTTAATATCCCAAAAAGACCTGATTTTATTTACCACCATCTTATCCTTCCTTTGTATTTAAAAATTTTAACACTTATGGGTATAATTGACAACATAAATTTACCTGTCATCCCATCTCCTTGACCCCCTCTTTTTGAAATCTACTAAAAAATAAAATATTTCTTAAAAAATCAAAATTTCTCTCTTCTTTAAAAAATGTGAAAATCTTGGAACAAACCACTTCGAAATTCTTACTCATTTCTCCTCTCTCTGTGATTTAGGGGGGGGGGGGGCGTGGGGCGGGGCGGGTGGGTGGGGGGCGGCGCGTGCGGCGTGGTCCGCGCGTCGCGGG
>JBBITW010000081.1:0-15403 GCA_037440525.1 Deltaproteobacteria bacterium | reverse complement strand
TCTCGTTATTCTTGAACTTAAACGAGACAAAACTCCAAAAGATATGAAAGCCCTGTCCCTTTTTTTACCTTCCTCGGCAAGGGACAAGCCCTTGCCCTACGCTTGAGATTCGTTTAATTTCTCGTAGGGCAAGCCCTTGTGGCTTGCCGAACCCTCGGACAGATAAGACCCCCATTTTGATTAGGCTTTGAGGGGGAGGATCTGGCCATCTCTAAGCCTCACATAACCATCATGAGAAATTCTAAGATGGGGAATAGCAGGTGTTCCGAGGGTATCGAGGGTCAGAAGGGGCTTCTCCCAATCAACACCATTGGCCTTTAATAAATCTTCGAGTTTTTTGACCTCTTCTTTGATAGTCCTTGCAGGCCTCAAGGATTGGAAACCACAGAGGGGGGCAGAAAACTCAGAGATGATTTCTTCCCCTATTGCATAGACATAACCGCCCCTTATCTCTTTAAGCCTCTCGATAGCTGTTCTTATTGAGGATACATCACAGCCAACAATAATCATGTCAGTCGTATCCCAGCTTATAGTAGTTCCAATCGCTCCCCTCCGAAGGCCAAAACCCTTTAGAAGCCCCATGAAGAGTCCTCCATTGCCAATTCGATCCATTGCAATAGCCATGACGATGTCGCGAGAATCCTCTGGGTTTTCAATATCAACAATACTCTCTTTTGTCACAAGCCTTGTGACAAGCTCTACCACCCTTATCTTACCGCTTCTGGGAAATGGGGTAATTTCAAAATTCCCAACCTTCACCGAATTTAGCATGAAATCAGGGAATGATACACTTTTAGGTTCAACTAAGTTCTTCCCATCACGAAAGATTATCCTTCCTCCGCACATAATAAGCTTTGGTGAAAATTCATCAGGTGAAGGGATAATGAGAAGATCTGCCATCTTTCCAGGTGATAGGGATCCAATTAAATTATCAAGGTAGAAATGCTCAGCCACATTTATAGTGACCATTTGATAAACTATCCCCGGGGGAATCCCGAGTTTTAGTGCCTTTTTAACTCCTCCGTTGAGGAAATTGTTTTCAATTACCATGTCAGGATCTATTCCATCTGTTGTAAGAGATAATCTCCGGAAATCAATCTTTTTACTAAAAATCCCTTTGACCTCTTCAAGCTCCCTCCTTACAGAACCTTCTCTTATCATGACCAAGTAACCCAACCTCAATCTTTCGATTACCTCATTTTCTGTTATTGGTTCATGGCAGGAGGATATCCCCAAAGAGGTGTAGGCTTGAAGCTTCCTCCCCTGCGCACCTGCAGAATGTCCCTCAACCCTCTTGCCCAATTTAAGAGCCATTGAAATTACTTCCCTGAGTCTCTTGACCCGATTATCCCCAAAAAAGAGATTTCCCCAATAAACCTCACCTATCCCAAGACATTTTGGATCTCCGAGAAAGATTTGAAGCTCTTCGGGGGAGAAGGCATTGGCCTCGATCGAGGAAGTAAGTCCACAGAATGTTGGTAAGGTATAGTAGATTCTTATTGGTTGTTCTTCAAAGGTCTTCGCAATATGTTCTATACTCTTCTTGCCACAGACAACACCATAATCCTGGGTCTCAGTAACAATGGTTGTCACACCTGTTGGAATGACGTATCTTATTAACTCTTCTAACCCAACCTTGTTAAGTATATGGGTATGGCCCTCAATCAGCCCAGGCAGTATAACCATACCCTCTGCGTCTATGATCTCTGTACTATCTCCCTCTTTAAATCCTTGATCAGGACCTATAAATGCAATCATCCCATCCTTTATTAAGATAGATTGCTCTTCTATAAACTCTCTTGTAAATACATTAAATGCAACACCATTTTTAATAATTATATCAGGGGGGATATTCCCCAAAGCCACCTCAAACAAAATCCTCCTCTTATCCATATCTTTCATGTTAGCCTATTTAACAAATTTTTAATATTAATTCAACTCATTACCAATCATATTAGGTCAAGGGCGTTGCAATCCGACGAAGTCGTTGCGAGCCCGAAGGGCGTGGCAATCTTATAAATTCCTCGCTCCGCTCGGAATGACAATCTGGTAGAGATTGCTTCCCCTTATTTTAAGGGGAGGTATAGAGGGGTTAATTACTTAAGGACCTTTTCAGAGCTCCCAATTTGCATTGCAACTCCTATGACTTAATATGAGGACAAAAGTGATAGACGGTCAGGGATAAAAGTAAGTTGATAAAAAAATTTTTCTATGCAATATTTAATCGAGAATGGAGGCCATTATGGAAGAATATGAGATTATAGGCAAACCACTTCCGAGGATTGATGGTATTGAGAAGGTAACAGGGAAGGCCAAATTTACGGTTGATATGTCCATGCCTGAAATGCTTTATGGAATGTTTCTACGAAGTCCTCATCCTCATGCGAGAATCCTTTCAATCAATATAGAAAAGGCGAAGAGGCTTCGCGGGGTTAAGGCTATTATTACAGGAAGGGATGTAGGTGGAATTAGATACGCCTTTGTGGATACCCCCCGTTATCCTGCTGACGAGACACCTCTCGCAGTGGATAAGGTTCGTTACATAGGAGATGAAGTTGCAGCAGTTGCGGCTACTGATATCGATATAGCTCGGGAGGCGATTCAACTCATTGAGGTTGAATATGAACCTCTCCCCTCAGTATTCGATCCTGAAGAGGCGATGAAGCCTGATGCACCTGATATCCACGATCCATATGAGCCACGGGGAAAGACTGAATGGGAGGACTGGGGGGTCCGCCATGAAAGGAAGGCAACCGAATGGAGGGATGCAAAGAACCTTAGTGGTAGAACAAGTGTCTCTTTTGGAGATGTGGAGATGGGATTTTCCCAATCTTACTATGTTAGAGAAGATCGTTTTGAAACAAAGGCTACTGCCCACTGTGCCATGGAACCTCATGCAGCCCTTGCCTACTTTGACCTCTCTGGAAAACTAAACATATATCTCTCAAGCATGGCCATCTTCTATAAAAGATTCATCCTTGCCAAGGCCCTTGGACTTCCAGTAAGCCAGGTAAGGGTTCAAAAGGCTTATGTGGGTGGTGCATTTGGAGGAAAGATAGATGTCTTTCCTTATGAATTCTGTTCAGCCTTCCTTGCGCGAATTACCGGAAAACCTGTTCGTTTTGAACTCGACAGGGAAGAGGTCTTCACTTGCACAAGACAGCGACACCCAACCATCATCTATTTAAAAACAGGAGTAAAAAAGGATGGGAAAATCCTTGCCCAGCAGGTGAAGTTTATTGCAGACAACGGTGCTTATCGTGGATCTGGAGCAATCGTAATATTTCTGGGCCACATGTTCAGCATCCCTGTCTATAGCATCCCTAACTATAAATATGAGGGATATGCGGTCTATACAAATAATCCAATTAGAGGACCTCAGAGGGCACACGGATCTCCACAGATAAGATTTGCTGTGGATTCCCAGATAGATATGATTTCTGAGGAGCTTGGCCTCGATCCCATTGAGGTAATGCTCAAAAATGTGAGGCAAAAGGGTGATACACTCCCAAATGGAGATGTTCTTAAGAGTTGCGGCCTTAAGGAATGTATTGAAAGTGCTGAAAAGAGATCGGCATGGAAGGAGCTAAGGGGAGACTTAAAAAGGAGGATCGAATTAAGAAGATCTCCGGATCGATTTAAGAGGGGTATAGGGATTTCTGCCTGTTCGATGTTTAGTGGGGCTGCCTATTATCCCTTTGCCTCAGCAGCGATTGTCAAGCTTCATGATGATGGTAGCGCAACCCTCTATACAGGCGTAACAGAATTTGGTCAGGGACTGGAGACAACAATGGCACAGGTTGCCGCCCAGGAATTGGGCCTTGAATTGAAGGATATTCATATTGTCTCAGGAGATACAGAGCTCTGTCCCATAGATTTCGGCCAGTTCCTAAGTGGTGGTGTCTTTGTCTCGGGCAATGCAGTAAAACTTGCCTCCAAAGATGCAAAATCACAACTTATGAAGATAGCAGCAGAGATCCTCGAGGCCAATGAAATGGATCTTGTTGCAAGGGGTAAAAGAATCTTTGTCAAAGGGAGTCCTGAAAAGGGAATATCTTATAGTGAATTGATCCAGTTAAGCATTCAGAGAAATAATGGAGATCCTATTATTGGAAAGGGATATGTGAAGGCTGTAAAAGATACCCAATTCTATCCAAGCCTGGCAAAGGCAAAGGGACGTTTTACAGATGCCTATGGATTTGCTGTCCAGGTTGTTGAGGTAGAGATAGATACACTTAGCGGACATATAAAAATCCCTAAAACGATCACATTTCATGATTGTGGATACCCTTTAAATAGATTGATTGTTGAGGGTCAGGTTCATGGAAATGTCTCAATGGGGATTGGACAGAGCCTCGGAGAAGAGATAATCTTAGAGAAAGGACAGATTCTAAACCCTTCCTTCCTCGATTATCAGATCCCTCTTTCCACTGAAACCCCACAGATGGTGAGCGAAACTGTAGAGACCATAGACCCTGGCGGTCCCTTTGGAGCAAAGGAAGTAGGTGAAGGATCAATATCTGGAATACTCGCAGCCACAGCCAATGCAATACATGATGCGATTGGAATCCGTTTCACAAAACTCCCTATTACACCCGAAAATATATTGGAGGCACTGGAAAAAAATAGATGATTTATTGAATTGACTTTAATAACCTTCTTACCTTCTCCATTGCCCACGATGGGGGAGCAATCCTTTCGTATTTCTCAACATCCCTTAGAGGTTTTGTAGCATCCAGACCCCATTTTGATGTCAGACCTCCTTCGCAAGAAGGATCGAGAACAGAACCAGGGACACCTGATATTGTTAATAAATCACGATCAACCTGGAATCTTGTAAAGACTGCCCACTCCACCTCATAGGGATCATCTATATCAATATCCTGATCAACAACAATGATGCCCTTTGCCCTGGGGATCAATTTGAATAATTCTCCAATTATCCTTCGACCATCCTCATCTTGCTCCTTCAAAACCTGAACGACTGCTATCTCTCCAATAGATCCCCACAGACGAACCTTCTTAACCTCAGGGAGAACCTTTCTAATTGAGGCCATCTGTGTTGCTTCCCAAACAATGTTTGTGATTATACCATTCTCTCTATTAAAAGGCATCAGGGCATGATATAGAGGTGCCTTTCTATGATATATGCAATTTATTTGAGCAACAGGGTTTTTAACTTTGAGATAAGTCCCGCTTGATTCTCCAAATGGCCCCTCCTCCTCTCGAATTCCTGATAGTATCTCTCCCTCCAATACAAACTCTGAATCTCTCGGCACCTCTAAATCAACTGTCTCTCCTTTTACTAATTCAACAGGTCTTCCTCTCAAACCTCCAGCAAGATCGAACTTATCTATCCCTTCTGGTGCATATGTGATGGATGCTAAAAATGTGAGAGGATCCATCCCTATCACAATAGCAATCTCCATGGGTCTTCCCTTGGCCTCATAAATACTCAAGAAACGTGATAAAGGTGGAGTGCCAAGGAATATACCTATCCTATTCTTTCCCTTTATTTGAATTCTATGGATACCCATACCCCTCAGACCTGTTTCCGGATCTCTCGAAATGGTAACGGCTGAGCTAAGATATGGACCTGCGTCACGCTGATGATGGGTCAGAACAGGCATTACCTTCAGTATATCAATATCATTCTTTATGATGACATCCTTAACAGCTGCGGATCTCTTTATTTCAGGTTTTATCCTGATACTACTCCTCTTCTCATATTCTTCAATAAGCTTCTCGCTATCCTTTAATCCAAAGGCCTTAGCTATGATTCTTGGACTCTGAAACAGGTTTCCAACAACAGGAACCTTATAGCCTTTGACCTTTTTAAAAAGGATTGCCTTATCAGTTCGTCTATCAAGAAATCTTAAGGCCGAAGCTATCTCAAAGAGAGGGGATAACTCCGAGCCAATCTTTATGATCTCCCCTGATTTATCTAAATCCATAACGAAAGACCTCAAATCATCATAAGGTTTTTTCATATCATCCCCCAATTAATTATAAAAATAAGTCTACCTTATCGTCCTGAGATGGCATGTATCATTAAGCAAAACTAAGGATGCCCTGCCATTTTCTATATGGAAGATTGTGATGCTCGCTAAACCGAGATGTAAACGGAAGAACGAAGATAGAGGTGCTTCCAAAAGTGCTGTAACTATTATCTGAAGGGATATACCATGACTCACGACTCCAATACATCCTTCCCCATGCCTTTGGATAATCGATTTAATTGCCCCCCATGCCCTTTTTTGAACCTGAAGTGGTGATTCACCTCCTGGTAATGGAATAAGATAGTCTTCTTCGCGCCATCGTCTCCAGAAATCCTTATGATTTTCCTTAATCTCCTCCAAATCAAGGCCGTCAACAATACCCATATCGATCTCTGCTAAGGCAGGAACCTTCTCCACTTTTAAACGGTGATAAAGGGATATCTCCCTCGCTGTATCGTAGGCCCTCTTTAAAGGGCTTGAATATATTGCCAAAAGCCTCTCGCCTCTTAGTGCAAAACCGACCGATCTTGCCTGCCTTATTCCATTTTCATTAAGCGGGATGTCGCTCTTCCCTCCCTGAAGCCTTGAAGCAAGGTTCCTTTCAGTCTCACAATGTCTCACAAGAATAAGTCTCAGCATCCTGATTAACTCAATTTAGAAAAATCAGCTATCCTTAAAAAGAGCCCTCCTACCCTTTCTAAAAGGGCAAGGCGATTATAACGGATCTCTTTTTCTTCAACCATCACCATCACTTGATCAAAAAAATCATCAATCACACTCTTAAGCTTTACCATCTCCGAAAGGGCAGAACCATAATCTCTATGAGCCAGATAATCATCGATCTTCTCTTTTGCCTTTAGAAAACCATTATAAAGATTCCTCTCTGCCTCTTCACAGAATAGAGCAGGATTAATCTCTTTCTCGAGTTCAAATCCTTTGAGGATATTCATGGCCCTTTTAAAACCAATGACAATTGAATTGAAGTCCTCCCATTTTCTTGCAATACAAAGTGCGTCGATTCTCTCTCTGGCATCGAGCAAATCATCAAATGATGTAGAAATGACTGCCTCTATAATATCGAAGGGATATCCCCTCTCGAGCATTAAATTTTGATAACGAACCTTGAAGAATTCCTTTACATCTTCCTTCACCTCTGAAAAAGGCCTTGAAATCTTATCCCCTAACTCCTTGCCCGCAACTTCAATCAGATCATTTAACGAAATTGAATATCCCTTCTCGATTATGATTCTTATAATCCCTAAGGCCTGTCTCCTCAACCCAAAAGGATCTGCTGTTCCTGTAGGAACGAGGCCAACTCCGAAGCACCCCACAATGGTGTCTATTTTATCAGCAATGCTCAAAATATCTCCAACAGGGCTTGAAGGCAGAGAATCACCTGCAAAGGCCGGTAGATAATGTTCAGATATGGCCTCGTAGACCTCGGGTTTTTCCCCTGAGATACGGGCATACTCCCTTCCTATAACCCCCTGTAGTTTTGGGAATTCACCAACCATACCGGTCACCAAATCTGCCTTGCACAGGAGTGATGCCCTTCTGACCGTCTCTTTGATTTTTATATCAATTTTCTCACAGATGAAAGAGGCAACTTCTGTAAAACGCATAACCTTCTCATAAGAGGTTCCAAGTTTTGCCTGAAAGACAACATTCCTTAACTGATCAACCCTCTTTTCAAGTGGGATTTTTAAATCATCATTGAAAAAGTAAGCCGCATCAGAAAGCCTTGCTCTCAAAACCCTCTCGTTCCCCTTGATAACAACCTCTTTATCCTTTGGTATTATATTTGCTATAAATATGAAATATGGAATCAATCTTCCATCTTCGCCGAATAGAGGAAAATATCTCTGATGTTCCTTCATGGAATGTATGATGATATCTCGAGGGAGTGAAAGAAAACTCTTATCGAACTGCCCACAGAGGGCTACTGGATATTCAACCAGAAAATTGACCTCTTCAAGAAGCTCCTCATCTGTGATAATATTTCCAGAAACTGATTTTGCCTGCCTTATCATCTCTTCTTCTATCTTCTTCTTCCTCTCTTCTTGATCTACAATGACAAATGCCTCTCTGGTCTTTTTGAGATATGAATCAAAATCATGAACCTCGATACAATGGGGATAGAGAAATCTGTGACCATAGGTAATATTTCCGCTTCGAATATTTCCTAACTCAAAAGGGACTACCTCTCCTCCAAATAAGGCTACGATCCAGTGGATTGGTCTTGCGAAGCGGATGGAGAGATTTTCCCACCTCATCGATTTTGGAAAGGGTATCGAAAGTATCAGTTTTGGGAGAATAGAGGCGAGAAGCTCTGCAGTCGGCCTTCCAGGCTCCTTTTTTATTGCACAAAGATATTCTCCCTTTTCTGTTTCTACAATTATAAGAGACTCAGGAGAGACTGACTGACTTCGGGCAAACCCAATAAGTGCCTTTGTAGGATTTCCATGAGAATCGAACCCAGCACTCTTTGGAGGACCTATCTTCCTCTGCTCTTCGTCCCTCTGCCTCTCTGCAATAGATTCGATGAAGAGTACAAGCCGTCTTGGTGTCCCGTATGTTCTTACATAATTGAAATCGATCCTGTTCGCCTCAAGCTCCTTTCTCATAAGAGCATCAAGAGAGGATAAGGCCTGTGGTATAAAACCTGCTGGTATCTCTTCGGTTCCAATCTCCAATAGAAATTCTTTCATACTTAGCCCTTTTGCATAGTTGAAATTAAAATCCCCTTTTAATCTTCCCTACCCCCTCCTTAAAAAGGAGGATAATTATATTTACCTCCCCTTTTTAAGGAGGCAGGGAAGCAATCTCTACCAAATTGTCATTCCGAGCGGAGCGAGGAATCTATGAGATTGCCACGCCCTTCTGGCTCGCAAAGATTTATAAATACAGAGTTTTTATAAAAAATCGCTCAATTTAGGTAATAATGGATATCCCATCTCCTCTCTCTGTTTGAGATAGCCCTCTGCACATAGCCTTGCCAGGTTTCTAACCCTCAATATATAAGCCATTCTTTCGGTGACACTGATTGCCCCTCGTGCATCAAGGAGATTGAATGTATGTGAGGTCTTTAGACAATAGTCATAAGCAGGGAGAATCAATCCCCTTTCAACCAATCTCTTTGATTCCTTCTCATACATATCGAATAGACGAAATAACATCTCCACATCTGCCTCTTCAAAATTGTAGTGTGAGAATTCTACCTCACCTCGATGATGGATGTCTCCATACTTGATCCCCATTGCCCACTGGAGATCAAACACATTATCAACGCCCTGGAGATACATAGCAATCCTTTCTATCCCATAGGTAATCTCCACCGGGACAGGATTAAGTTCGATACCCCCTGCCTGCTGAAAATATGTAAACTGTGTTATCTCCATCCCATCCAGCCAAACCTCCCAGCCAAGACCCCATGCCCCAAGGGTTGGAGATTCCCAGTCATCCTCAACGAAACGGATGTCATGGCAGAATGGATCAATACCAAAAGATCTCAGGCTTTCGAGATATATGTCCTGGATATCAATAGGAGATGGTTTTATGATGACCTGGTACTGATAATAATGCTGAAGGCGATTTGGGTTCTCTCCATATCGACCATCTGTTGGACGACGGGATGGTTCCACATATGCAACCCTCCATGGTTCAGGGCCTAAAACCCTTAAAAATGTGGCAGGATTGAAGGTTCCTGCACCGACCTCGATATCATATGGTTGCTGAATCACACATCCCTTATCAGCCCAGAACCTCTCAAGCGAAAATATCAGTTCTTGAAAATACATTGACCCTCCTTTAGCACTTTTAGCTTCCTATTTCAATCTCATAACGCAAAAGAACCTATTTAACCTTTTGATTTAAAGTTTTACCTTCTTCCCAAATCTTTCTCAATATCTTTAATGTCTTTGGTTCCTTCCCCAATTGATGAGAGATAAATTTAGTAAGGACCTCCTCACTTTCATAGAGGGAAGAAGGAGTGAATTTAACCCTATCGATATTAGATAGCTTCATATTTGATATCTGATCGATAAGCCGGGCAGTCCCCAAGGATAGAGAGATGAGGTTATTTAAACCCTTTGAGCAGTGCTCACATATCAGACTCCCCCTCTCGATGGAAAAGAATATCCTCTCCATCTCCCTCAACTCCTCCCAATCCTTTCTACAAAGATCGCATCTTCTCATATGGGGTTGATAACCAAATATGGAAAGCATCCTTATCTCAAACATCCTCAGATGCTCCTTTTTTGGTTCCATCAATTCGAGATTCCTTAAAAATGTAATCAGAAGCTCAAAGGCCTCTTTGTTCCTCTCCCTCTCTCCTGCCATCTCATTGATAAGTTCAAGATAGTAATAGCCAAAAAATGTCTTCCTCAGATCTTCCCTGATCTTAGGAAATGAATTGAGAAGATCTCCACTGTCTACCCTAACAAGCCCTCCTCCCTCTCTTTCAAAAAAGATGAGGCGAATATGGGAAAATGGTTCGAATACATTCTGAAACCTCTTCTTACTCCTTCGGGCACCTTTGGCAATTCCTTTAAGCCTCCCAAAGTCCTCTGTTAAAAATGTAACAATCTTATCTGATTCACCATAATTAAAAGAGCGTATGACAATTGCATTAGTTTTAGAGAGTGGCATTATTCTTTAGTTTTCGGCTGATTCTTTCCGCCAGGGGAAGGACTTTGTGCCCCCTGAACTCTTAATACCTCTACACCAGGTGGGATTACAAACTGGAATAGTGAATTTGGAAGTTTCACATTTGTCCTGATTTCACTAAATCTTGTTCTTGTCACATTTCCGAGCCCATCAAAGATGTCTGTCTGAATAACAAAATATGTCCTTTTATCAACTGTAAGGACTATTTTGGTCAATGAGGGATGTGCCTCTCTGGGTACCAGCTCAAGGATAAAGCTTTCTTCCCCTTTTGAAGATTGCTCTTTCATGTCAATTAGCTTAAAATCCCTCCTCAAGTCTCCCTCTCCTGTCAGGAAGCCAAATTCCTTAATCATCTTTGAAACATCCGAGATAACCACCTGATTCTCCTCAGGCTGGTAGAACCATAGTGTTTGACCATCTGATATGAGCTGTTGTTTTGGAATCTGATAATCCCACCGTAACATCCCTCTCTTCCTGAAATATACCTTACCTTCTCCTTTCTGAGGTTGCCGCATCACCTTTCCTATATATTCCTGTGAAAAATTGGCCTCCAGATCGAATGTATTTTTATATTGATTTTGTATCATCTCAAGGACTTCCTGTCCTCTTACCCCTAAGGACTCTGAAAAAGGCAAAAGTATGAATATGATATTGATAATAAGAAAAATCCCTTTCACTTACATCTCACCTCTATTCTATTTTCTTAATCAGAACCTCTCTCGGTTTAATACCATCAGAAGGGCCAACAACCCCTTCCTCCTCCATCTTTTCAATAATACGAGCTGCCCTATTGTACCCTATACGGAATCTCCTTTGAATCAGAGAGATAGAGGCCTGTCCTGTCTCGGCTACAAAGGCCACAGCCTCATCATACTTCTCATCATACTCATCATCCATCCCTCCTATTTCCTTCTCCTTTTTTACTTCAGAAAGGATGGAGGGATCATAGGAGGGCCTTCCCTGTCTTTTTAAAAACTCAACAATCCTCTTAATCTCTGCACTTGATACATAAGCACCATGGATTCGAATCAACTTTGAACTCCCGGGTGGTAAAAAGAGCATATCTCCAGCACCGAGTAGATGCTCGGCACCGATGGTATCGAGGATTGTTCTGGAATCCACCTTAGATGTAACCTGAAAGGATATCCTTGCAGGAAAGTTTGCCTTTATAATGCCTGTAAGGACATCAACCGAAGGTCTCTGTGTCGCAAGGATAAGATGTATACCTACAGCCCTTGCCATCTGGGCAAGTCGAGTAATCGATTCCTCCACCTCCCTTGAGGAAATCATCATCAGGTCAGCCAGTTCATCTATCACTACTACAATGTAGGGAAGCCTTTCAATCTTTTGTGTCTCTTTTTCTTCATTTCCCTCGAGTTCATCCCCTTTCCTCTTATAAACCTTACCTCTCTCCCTTATCTCCTTTTCTATTCTCTGGTGGTAATGCTCAATATTTCTTACAGACTTTTCAGCCAGAATCGTATACCTTCTCTCCATCTCCTCAACAAGCCACTTAAGCGAAATGGCAGCCTTCTTTGGATTTGTTACAACTGGAAGCAGGAGATGTGGTATACCATCATAATCTGAGAGCTCAAGCATCTTTGGGTCTATCATAAGGAATCGAACCTCCTCAGGTGTTGCCTTGAAGAGGATGCTGCAGACCATTGAATTGATTGAAACACTCTTGCCAGAACCTGTTGATCCAGCTACCAAGAGGTGAGGCATCCTTGCCAGATCAACGATGAACGGTTCACCCGAGATATCCTTCCCTAAACCAAATGATAGTTTTGATTTTGAGTTCCTAAAGGCATCAGAATCTATTATTTCCTTGAGATAGACTGTCTCCCTTACCGTATTTGGAACCTCAATTCCTACAACTGATTTTCCAGGGATTGGTGCAAGGATTCTTATGGAGACAGCACTGAGAGCCATTGCCAAATCGTCCGATAGGTTGACAATCCGACTGACCTTCACACCAGGTGCAGGTTCAAATTCATAGACCGTTATTACAGGGCCAGGTCTCACTTCAACGACTCGGCCCTCCACTCCATAGTCAAGAAGTTTCTTTTCCAAGATACGGGAATTCATGATCAGACTTTCACGGTCTATCTTCTGTCTCTTTTCTATCTCACCCTCAAGGAGGGATATAGGAGGAAGTTGAAACTCCTTTCGGGAATCTATGAATTCAAAGACCTCCTGTTCACCGATTCCTTCTCGCTTCTTCTGCGCAGATGGCCTCTCCACAACAATCGGCGAAGTAGTCTCCTTTGTCTCTGCTGTTTTATCTCCTGTTATCTCAACACTTACCTCTTTCCTCCTTGCAAGCCTCTTTGCCCTCTCGGCACGTTCTCTTCTCATAATATTAATTATACGAACCCTATCTACAAGCAGATTCATTCCACTTACAAAACTCTTAATTATAGCGATGAAGGATATTCCTGTCGCGAAAACAAAGGATATAATAAATACAATCAAGAGAAGGACAATAGTCCCTGGTATATTGAAATATCTTGTAAGATTTTTTGAGATGACCTCTCCAACAAATCCTCCTGCCATAAGGTAATTATTAAAAATTTGGATAGGTTTCATCCAGAGACTGAAGAAAGAAGATGTAGTCAAAAGTAGTGCTATCCAGCTTACACATTTGACGAGGGAGTATCTCCACTGCCATCTCAATATGAAACTCACTGCATAGATCCCTAAAATAAGAGGAATTAAAAAGGATGGAAATCCAAATCCAATAAACAAAAAGCTCGATATATATGCACCAACAATACCCATCCAGTTGTGTATATCTGAAACCTTTGAAGAATAATAGGAGAAGAATGAAGGATCAATGGGATCGTAGGAAATCAGGCTAAGAAAAAGAAAGATTCCCAGGGAGATGAGGATAATCCCTAAAACCTCTCTTTTCAACCTTTCTCTCAATCTCTCTTCTACCAAAGCCTTTTCCCTCTCACCCTTTGGAGATTAAGTAAAAATTCTTTGATATTGTCTCCCTAACCCTTTCCATTAAGATATCTCTTTCTCTAATGGAATAATCTTTAGTCTCTATAGGACTCCCGATCAGTATTCGAATCTCCCCTGACGAGGTTCTCAATCTATCCTTAGGCATGATGTCCCGACTCCCTGCAATCGATATTGGAACTATCGGGATCTTCGACTTAATCGCAAGGGTGAATCCCCCTTTCTTAAAGTTTTGAATTGAACCATTCAAGCTTCTTGACCCCTCGGGGAAGATAACAATTGACATTCCATTTTGAATCTTCTTTGAAGCCTCATTCATTGCCCTGACCGTTTCACGACTCCCCTCCCTATCAATACTTATATAGCCTGCAGCGGCCATGGTCCAGCCAAAAAATGGGATTGAAAAGAGTTCTTTCTTTGCAAGCCATTTAAACTGGAACGGAAGATGAGAAAGAAGAGCAAATATATCATAACTTCCCTGATGATTTGACATAAATATATAAGGACCTTTCCCTGTCAAATTCTCAAGCCCTTCCACCTTTACATTCACTCCATTGACAATAAGGGCGACCTTTCCCCAGAGCCTTGCATATCGATGAACCATCTTCCCTTTCCTATCAAAGGGGAAGGTAATAAAGGAAAGAAAACCCAGAACCAGGGTTGTTATAACGATTCAAGACCAAACAAATATCGTTCGAATCATTTTCAGGATTCGTCACATGGGATTCGTGAATTTTGAAGCTTTTCCCTTTGAGATTCACAAATCACGATTCATCTTCTTAGATTCTCTTCTCCAGCTCCCTCAGAATAATCCTTACCTCATCCTTGATCTTATTATCAATATCATAGGGGGATTTTCCTTCCCGATCTGCTTCAATAATCTTTTCATTATAACTCATATATCCTAAAATTGGAAAATCCCAAAGGTTCTCCTCAATTATATTCTTATCCTGAGTGGAGTTAATCTTATTTCCAACGATCATCATATTTTTTATATTAAGGTCCTGGCCAAGCCTCTTTATCTGTCGGGCTGTATTGATGGCACGCTGTCCAGGCTCAACAACGATGAGGAGTCCATCAACATATCCTGTGCTTCCCCTGCCGAGATGCTCCAATCCTGCCTCCATATCAATTATAAGCACCTCATCCCTTGCCACAAGTATATGACGAACAAGATTCTTAAGAAGTACATTCTCCGGACAGAAACAGCCCCCTCCTCCCTGCGGGATAGAGCCCAATAAGAGAAGTTTGATCCCCTTAAAATTGACTCCCATCTCATCAGGAATATCATCAACCTTTGGATTCAGTTTGAAAATCGAGCCAAAGCTTCCCTTCTTTGCCCCTGTCCTCTCTTCAATCAAGGATGTCATTGAGGCAATTGGATATAGTTTATCCATTACCTCCTCTGGAAGTCCAATGGCTGAAGCAAGATTAGAATCAGGGTCTGCATCAATGGCCAGAACCTTCCTGCCTTCATCTGCCAGGAGACGGGCCATAACACCTGCAAGTGTTGTCTTCCCCACTCCACCTTTTCCAGAAATTGCAATCTTCATATTTATTAAATATCATAGCTAAAAAATATCAAAATGTCTATTCTTATTAAAGAGATTTCTTATAAAAACTTATTCAAAGCCTGTAATTAAATCTTTACAATTTTTCACTTCACCTCGGTTTCGAGTCGTACCGGCCTCCCCTCTCCCCAATGAGACTATGTCGTAATGAGGTGTATGCCATGTTTGTCATTCCGAGCCTCCTTTTTCTGTCATTCCGAG
>JBBITW010000080.1:0-15545 GCA_037440525.1 Deltaproteobacteria bacterium | reverse complement strand
GGATTCTTTCTGCTTCATTATTATCATGGCTTTGGGATTAAGTTCGATGTAAATTATTTTAATAGAATTCGTATATGTTAGATAGTGTTATTGAATATAAGAATATTCTTTACGGAAAAAGGGATGGAATTGGTAAGATCACAATAAATCGGCCTGAGGTTTTGAATGCTGTGGATTATCCCACAATAGTTGAATTAAAGGATCTACTTTCTAAAATTAAAAATGACCAAGAGGTAAGAGTAATTATCATCACAGGTTCGGGTGAAAAATCTTTTATTGTGGGAGCGGATAGGAATGAGATTGGGAAGAGAGATCAAAATGAAGAAGAGGCAGAGAGATTTGAGAATACCTGTCGTGAGACTTTTAACCTCTTAGAAAATCTGGGTAGACCGTCTATCAGTGCAATCAATGGGTATTGCTTTGGCCTCGGACTTCAGCTTGCACTCGCCTGTACTTTCAGAATTCTTTCTTCAAATGCAAAATTGGGATTGCCAGAGATCAATTTTGGGTTTTTCCCATCCATGGGCGGAACCCAGAGGCTTACACGCCTGATAGGAGAGGCTAAGGCTATGGAGATGATATTAACTGGTGATTCGATTGATGGAGAGGAAGCTTACAGAATCGGGTTAGCCAATAAGATTCTTCCTCAAAATGAGGTGGAAGATTATGTTGAGAGATTTGCTGAGAGACTGGCAGAGAAGAATCCAGATGTTATGAGATTGGCAATCGATGCAATAAGACATGAGAAGGGGACATCGATGAAAGAAGGGCTGGCATATGAAGCAAAGTTATCAGAACTATGTTTTAAAAATAAAGTGGTGAAGGAATAAACAGCATAAACATAATTAAACAATCTATTTTTCAAAGGGGGAATAATATGGGTTATAGAGACCTTCGTGAGTGGATCAGTAGGCTTGAAGAGGCTGGGGAGCTAAAAAGGATTAGGGCAGAGGTGGATTGGAATCTTGAGATAGGAGGTATATTGCGAGAGGTCTGTGACCGATCGGGCCCTGCTTTGCTTTTCGAAAATATTAAAGACCATAAAGATACAATTTGCACAAGATTATTTACTGCCTCACTTGCTACTTTTCCGAGGGTTGCTTTGATGCTGGGATTACCAAAAGATACTCCATATAAAGACCTTATTAAGATATGGCGGGAACGTGTGAAGAAACCTCTAAAACCAGTACTCGTCGATAAGGGACCCTGTAAGGAGAATATTTTGAAGGGTGACGATGTTGATCTTTTCCAATTTCCCACACCTCATTGGCATAAGCTTGATGGCGGAAGATATATAGGGACCTTTCATGGTGTTGTAACAAAGGATCCCGAGACAGGATGGGAGAATGTGGGAACCTACAGACAGGTCATTCACGACAGAAATAGCACGAGTATGTCGGTTGCCCAAGGTCAACACATTTGGATACACTGGAGAAAGTACCGCCGGAGAGGAAAGAACCTACCACTGGCTGTAGCCATAGGCTGGGATCCTATCCTTCCTGCAGTAGCAGCCTCGCCTGTTCCAATGGGTGTAGATGAGTGGGATATCATGGGAGCTCTTAGACAGGAACCGGTTGAGCTGGTGAGATGTGAAACCGTAGATCTAAGGGTTCCTGCTTCATCTGAAATTGTTCTTGAGGGAGAAGTGATAACGGATCCTTCAACCTTCAAGAACGATGGTCCCTTTGCTGAGTATCCAGGTTATTATGGAACTGAAAGTCAGAGGCCTGTGTTTAAGGTTAACTGCATCACTTTCAGGGACAGACCTATATTTCAAGGGACAATAACAGGGAAACCAATCACAGAAGATCACAGGGTCTCATCTATTTCTCATAGTGCATTGCTATGGGATTTACTTGATGAGAGAATGCCCGGGATTACCGGAGTCAATAATGATCCAAGCACAGCATATGCCAATGTTATAGTTTCTATTGATAATAGCTACTATGGTCAGGTCCAGCAGGTTGCTGCAAATATATGGGGCTGGATGGGATCCCATCAGATTGGTAAAAACATTATTGTCTGCGATTCAGATATCAATATCTATGATCTAAACGAGGTCTTCTGGGCAATTGCCTATAGAGTTGATCCCAAACGTGATATCATACAATTTCCACACTGGATACATGCCCTCGATCCTATTGTCCACCCTGATGAAAAGGTTTTGGGGCCTGGAGGTAATATGGGGACAAAGCTTTTGATTGATGCAACAAAACCGATAGAGAAACCCCGCTCTGGAAAATTATTTGGAGAGAAGTTTGCCGTAGTTGCCTATCCTGATGAGGAGACGATGAAAAAGGTTCGTAGCAGATGGAAGGAATACGGCTTGGATTAAAATATACATGGAGCGATTTTTGATCCTAATTACGAGGCGAAACCACAGCCTGCTGCAGGTAGGCAATGACTATCTCGGATTGCCACGCACCCTTCGGGCGCTCGCAATGACTACTTTTCCCTGTCATTGCAAACGAAGTGAAGCAATCTCTTCTTTTGAGATTGCCATGTAGTTTCGATCCTTGCGGTGACAAAGTAGTTAAGTGTTCGCAATGTGTGATAAATAAAGACTTTTTTAAAAAATCGCTCAACTTAGATTGTAGTTATTACTCAGAGCAATTAAATCTTTACAATTATCCCTCTCCCAATGTGAGGCTGTGTCTTAATGTCATTCTGAGGCTTTACCCGAAGAATCTATCTTTTATAAGGGTTTGAATTCTATAGATTCCTCGCTTCGCTCGGAATGACAAAAATGGCATACACCTCATTGCGACACAGCCTCATGCTTGTGGAGAGGGTTAGGGTGAGGGGTTCAGACCAACAGATTTCATTTATTTAATGTTCATATTAATGATTTTTATTGAAAGGAGTTTAAGAATGAATCTTGGTCGTTTGGTGAGTAAGGCAGTTAAAAAATATGGCCATAGGACTGCAATTGTTTTTGATGGGAAGGAATATTCTTATAATGAACTTTATGAAAGGGTTAATCGACTGGCAAATGGTCTCCTGAGCTTGGGAGTGAAAAAAGGGGACTGTGTCGCCTTTTTAGGGCTCAACTCATCCCAATATATGGAGGGAGATTTTGCAATGGCAAAATGTGGAATCATAAGGGTTCCTCTAAGATCCAGGCTTACACCAGGGGAGCTACTCCATATTATGAATGATTCTCAAGCCAACACCCTGATTATGGAAGAACGTTTCGCAAACGAAATCGAAATGATCAGGAAAGATCTACGTTATGTTAAAAATTATATTATATTATCAGGAGATTATGAAGGCATGATAAACTACGAAGATCTTCTTTCAAGTTCATCATCAAATGAACCAGACATTGATGTTACAGATGATGACGTTTACGGTCTCTTTTATACTACAGGTACAACTGGGAAACCAAAAGGGGCTATGCAGACCCATAGAAATCTTTTATGGGTTACAAAAAGTATTCAACTCGATATTTGCCGGATTACGGAGGGTGATGTTTTGCTTACCTGTTTACCCCTAATGCATGCACCAATAATCTTGGTTTTTCCTTTTTTTCTAAATGGTGCCAAACATATCATCCAATCCGGTTTCAATGCAAAGGCCTTCCTCGAAACTGTGGAAAAAGAAAATGTCACAACCGTTTTTCTTGTTCCCACTGTGATCTATATGCTTCTTGAATACCCTGATTTAAAAAATTATAACCTATCAAGCCTGAAGACCATCATGTATGGAGGCTCACCCATGGTTCCAGAGAGATTGGTGGAGGCCATAAAAATTTTTGGTAATGTCTTTGTTCAGGGTTATGGTCTTGCTGAAGCCTTTATGCCAATTACATATTTAAGCAAGGAAGAGCATGCCAATGCCTTAGAAAGGGGAAAGTTAAAGGTTTTAAGTTCTGCAGGCAAGGAGTCAACCTATGAGGAGGTAAAAATTGTAAATGAGAGGGGGGAAACCGTAGGATTCAATGAACCAGGAGAGATTGCCATCAGAGGCGATAATGTCATGAAAGGCTATTGGAATAAGCCCGAGGCAACGGCAGAGGCTATTAAGGATGGTTGGTTTTATACTGGAGATATTGGGATGATGGATGAAGAAGGCTTTATCTATATTGTGGATAGAAAACATGAAATGATAATCACTGGGGGTCTAAATGTATATCCAAAGGAGGTGGAAGAGGTTCTTTACAGGCACCCTGCTGTTTTTGAGGCTGTTGTCATTGGTGTTCCCCATGAGAGATGGGGAGAGGCTGTAAAGGCGGTTGTAGTATTAAAAGAAGGGGCGAAGGTAAGCGAAGAAGAATTGATTACCTACTGTAAGGGTAAAATTGCTGATTACAAAGTTCCAAAGTCTATCGATTTTGTTGAATCGATACCAAAAGGTGCTGCAGAGAAGATCTTGAGAAAGGAGGTGAAGGAAAAATACTGGAAAGGATTTGAAAGAAAGGTCCATTAAAAATTTTTAAAAAAATTATCATACGAGGGAGGTTTACTATGGGAAAAAGATTTCTGATAATATTAATTTCTTGTATTAGTATCCTTATTATGATGGTTTTTCATGCCTCTGCACAGGCTCCGATTAAGATTGGGGCTATGAATGTTCTCACAGGTCCACTTGGAGTCCTCGGAGTAGACCTTTTACGTGCAGCACAATTGGCTATAGAGCATGTTAACAGGGATGGAGGAATTCTCGGTAAAAAAGTTGAGTTAATCACCGGTGATGATGAGGCCAATCCTACTACGGCTGCAAGGGTGGCTCGAAAATTTATCTTAGAAGATAAGGTAAATTTCATAATAGGTGTTAATGGCACTCCTGCTGCAACAAGTGTTGCGGAAGTCGCTAAAAGATTTAAAACTCCTTTTCTATCTTGCGGAGGAGCCCAAGGGGAGGCAATAACAGGGGCAAATTGTAATAAATATACTTTCCGGATAAATACTGTTGGTCATCAATTTCATAGAGCAGACGCAGCGTTTGTAGCAGAAAATTTCCCTGATATTAAGAAAATCGCAGGAATTAATCCTGATTATAGCTGGGGTCGGGAGATGTGGGAAGGATTTGTTAAGGAGTTGAAAAGGCTTAAACCCGAAATTCAAGTTGTGGGGGAACTTTGGGCTCCAATGGCGGAGAAGGACTATACGAGTTACATTCCGACTCTCATAGAGAAGAAGGCTGAACTTGTTTATAGTCTATTCTGGTCTGGAACGGGTGTTGCCTTTATCAAACAAGCTAAACCCTATGGCCTGTTTGATAAGACGAAATTCTATTTGGCGGCTGCCTCCATTTCAACCTCTATGATTCATCTCGGGAAGGATATGGTTCCTATGTGGGGATCCGAGCCCTATGTTTTTACATTAGATAACCCTATGAATAAGAGATTTGTTACAGATTTTATGGCGAAGTATAATTTCCCTCCTCATGGATTCTGTGGACAGGAGTATGCCACGATCTTTATCCTGAAACAAGCTGTTGAGAAAGTAAAAAGTATAGATACAGACAAAGTGATCTCAGCTTTGGAAGGAGGAACATTTGATACACCATGGGGCAAAATGTTGATAAGAAAAGAAGATCACCAGGCAATGGGTAAAGTATTCATCGGGCAGGCAAAACCAGACCCCAAGTATCCTTTCTGGGTTTTAAGTGATATAAAAGTTATTCCTGCCGAAAAAGTATCTAAGAGCGTAAGTGAGACAGGTTGCCATATGGAATAAGAAAAGGAATCCGTCTCCCTCTTTAGGTTTTATCATAATTTCATTGCGAGGGGGGTGTAGCGAGCGAAGAAATCTCTTAGGGACCGAAAATAAAAAGATTGCCACACTCCCCCGCATCAAGTGCGGGGTCGCCTACAATGAGAAAAAGGGTGTCACAACAAAGCCTCTCGGGAGGAAGGCGGACAAACAGAGGGGTTTCATGATTTTTATTCAGTTTTTAAATGGTCTTTCCACATCGATGCTTCTTTTTCTTTTAGCATCAGGATTGACTTTAATCTTTGGGGTTCTTAGAATAATCAATTTTGCTCATGGCTCACTCTATATGTTAGGAGCTTATTTGACATATACAATAACCCGCCTTACCCCTAACTACTGGCTTGCTTTCCTCATTGCCCCTATTATTGTAGCGATTTCATCAGGTTTGATAGAATTTTTTTTCCTTAGACCCTTATACAAGAGAGAACATGAATATCAACTATTATTGCTCTATGGCTTTACCTTGATCCTTGATGATCTCATGAAGATGATTTATGGAGCGGCCTTCAAAATAATATCAAAGCCACCTTTACTTCAAGGCTCTATTAAGATTACAGGAATGGAATTTCCTAAATATTCTCTTTTTATTATTATCATTGGTCCTGTTGTTGCCCTTGGACTCTGGTATCTATTTGATCGAACAAAGATGGGAAAGAAGATCAGAGCGGCCTCCTTTGACAGGGAGGCTGCCAATGCACTTGGAATAAATGTTCCATTCCTATATACCGTCGTCTTTATATTCGGGTCATGGCTTGGCGGAATCGGAGGAGCTGTAGCAGGGCCATTAAGAGCAGCATCTCCAGGGATGGGGTTAGAAATCATCATTATGTCATTTGCCGTTGTTATCATCGGCGGGCTTGGAAGTTTCTGGGGAGCCTTATTAGGATCGCTCTTGGTTGGAGAGGTTTTGGCATTCGGTGTGCTCATCCTTCCAAAGTTTGTCATCATCGTCCCTTATATTGTCATGGTCCTCTTTTTCCTTTTCAAACCCCAAGGGATTTTCGGGAAAGGGAGGATTTAAGGGAAATGAAGCTCAAAAATTCTTCTCTCCTGGATAAATTAGGTTTGATAGGAATCATAGTGATCATTTTGATCTTTCCTCTTTTTCTTTCGGAATATTATATCACGATAGGAATTGAGATTTTTGTAATGGCATTGTTTGCCCTCAGCTTCAATCTCCTTTTTGGATATACAGGCCTCCTTTCTTTTGGCCACGCAGCCTTTTTTGGAGCGGGTGCCTATGCCTGCGCACTTACATTAAAACATATATCTTCTTCCATTTTTTTAGGATTATCGGGTAGTATCCTGATTTCTGGAGTTTTAGCCTTGATTATTGGGTTTTTCTGCGTCCGTTTTACACGTATATATTTTATTATGCTCACAGTGGCCTTTGGAGAGCTGGTCTATAATATAGGACATAAATGGGTGAGTCTTACAGGTGGAGATGATGGATTGGTAGGTATTACCCCCGCTCCTTTAAAAATCTTGACCTTTTTTTCACTTGATCTCGTAAATATATCAAACTACTACTATTTCACATTCATTTGTGTTGGGATTTCTATCTTCATTCTCTGGAGAATTGTCAATTCCCATTTCGGTTATGTACTCAAAGCCATACACGAAAATTCTGAAAGGGTTAAATTTATCGGGCTGGAAGTGAGGAGGCATCAACTTCTAAGCTTTACCCTTTCGGGATTGTTTGCAGGTCTTTCTGGTGGTCTTTTAACTGTTTTTGAAGGAATGGTCTCTCCATCTTCACTCTATTTTACGATTTCAGCAGAGCCAATCTTGATGAGTATACTGGGAGGAACTCGATTCTTTTTCGGACCCATTGTCGGAGCCGCACTGTTTATAATCATCAAAGATGTCATACAGACACTCACTGAATTTTGGATGATCTGGATGGGGGCAATCCTCGTTGCGATTGTCATCTTTCTGCCTGGAGGGGTCGTGGGCTTTTTATATTCCAAATTTTCATACTATTTTAAAATAGGTGAGTAGAGGATGAGTCTTTTAGAAATTGAAGACCTGCATAAGAGCTTCGGAAAACTTGCTGCCATAAATGGCGTTAATCTTAAGGTGGATCAGGGTGTCCTGACATCTGTGATCGGGCCAAATGGAGCCGGAAAGACAACCCTCTTTAATCTCATTTCCGGATACCTCCTGCCCGATTACGGCAGAATCCGATTAAATGGTGAAGACATCACAGGATTTGAATCCCATAAAATTGTTAGAAAAGGAATCAGCAGATCTTTCCAGATCACCAATATCTTTCCTGAACTTTCGGTGCTGGATAATATTCGTGTGGGTTTGATTGCACGATATAAAAAGAATTTCGATCTAATCCATTCAATCACCTCTTCAAAGAATATTTTAGAAGAAGCACTTGGCCTCATCGAAAGTATCGGGTTAAATGATCAGAAAGACCGTAAAGCGAAAATTCTCTCTCATGGGGATCGTAAAATCCTTGAGTTTGGCCTTGCCTTGACAACAAATCCAATATTGATGCTTTTAGATGAACCCACAGCTGGAATGAATAAGGAAGAGACAAACAATACGGTAAACTTGATAAAGAAGATATCTAAGGAAAAAGGCATTACAGTTATTCTAACTGAACATGATATCGATCTTGTCTTTTCCATATCAGATAGAATTGCTGTTTTAAATCAGGGTGAATTGATCGCTGAAGGGGTTCCAAAAGAGATAAGAGCAAATCCTATCGTCAAGAAAGCCTATCTCGGAGAAGACTGATGTATTTACTTGAAGTGAAAGCAGTAAATACATTTTATGGAGAAAGTCATATCGTTAAAGATCTTTCTCTTTCTGTTGCAGAGGGGGAGATCGTGACTTTGATTGGACGAAATGGGGCAGGAAAGACCACAACCCTGAGAAGCATTATGGGCCTTACACCTCCAAGGTCAGGAGAGATTAGGTTTTCTGGTCGAATCATCAATGGGCTTCAACCCTTTGAAATGACTAAACTGGGAATAGGATTCGTTTTTGAGGACAGGAGGATATTCCCTGATCTAACGGTAAGGGATAATCTGGAGATAGCTTCGATCAACCGAAAGAATAAACGAAACGGATGGACTATCGAAAGGGTATTTGAAATATTCCCTGTTTTAAGGAGATTAGAAAAAAGCAGAGGGATGAATTTAAGTGGTGGTGAACAACAGATGTTGGCCATTGCCCGGACACTGATGGGAAATTCAATCCTTCTCCTGCTGGATGAACCATGTGAGGGGCTTGCGCCACTGATTGTAAAAAGTTTGGGAGAACTAATGGAGAAGATTAGAAGGGAGATCACAATACTCCTGGCAGAGCAGAATGTGAAGTTTGCCTTAAACCTTGCAGATCGGGGCTATGTCATTGATAAAGGAATGATCCGATATGAAGGGTCGAGAGAAGAATTAATAAATAACAGGGAAGTCCAGGAAAGATTCCTGGGGATTTAAATCTGAACATTCGATCCCTTTCTGAGCTTGACTCAGAGAGATATATGATAGGAATTGCTAAACGATACTCTAACATGGTGATGACAGACGAAAATAAACAAAACATCTTGTGGAATAATGCAAAGAGGCTCTTTCAATTGGAGGAATGAATAATGTTTACCTGGAAAGACCTATGGACAGGAAAGACGATTGGTTTAGCACTTTGGGAAGCTGTAAAACATTATGGTTCAAGAGAGGCTATGGTTTTTGAAAATGGTGTAGTTACCTACGAACAGCTCTATGAGAAATCAGGGCTTGTTGCAAGGGGCCTCCTGAATATGGGAGTTGGGAAAGGTGATATGATTGCCATCTGGATGGCAGGTTTTGCAGAGTGGGCCTATATCTACTATGGTGTAGCAAGGATCGGTGCTATAATGGTGCCAGTCAATACCCGATATAAAACTTCTGAGGTGGAATATGTATTGAACAAATCCAGGGCACGAGTACTCTTCATTAGAGATGAAGAGGAAAGAGGAAAAAATTATTTGAATATCCTGAAAGAACTATCTTTTGAGACAGGGAAGACAGAACAATACCAATTTCCCTCTAAAAGGCTTCCAAATTTGAGTGATGTGATTATAATTTCGGATAGGCGATTTCCTGGTTGTTATTCTTTTGAGGAGTTTCTTGAGGAAGGAAGCAGAGTGCCTATGGAAGCCCTCAGCAGGGCTGAGGCTCAGGTAAAGGAAGAAGATATAGCTCTTCTACAATTTACCTCAGGGACAACTGGTCTACCTAAAGGAGCGATGTTATATCAGCTTGCAATGTTACGCGGGGCTTACTACAATAATCACTGCCTTGGGGTTTCAGAACGGGATCGTTTCTTCAGCGCCCAGCCTTTCTTTCATGTAGGTGGCTCAATACAAATAATGCTTAGTCCTGTGGTGAGTGGCTGTAGCATTATTGTTCAGAGCTATTTTGATCCGGGGGAGGCACTTCGTATTATGGAAGAACAGAAATGCACTGTAATCATCGGACACCAACCTCACTATATTGAATATCTAAACCACCCTGACCTGAAAAAAAGAAGGCTCTTTCTGAAGAAAGGAAATATATTTGCTCCGCCAGATGTGAGGCAGCGGGTCTATGACGAGATGGGGATAAAGGTCCTGATCAGCCCTTATGGGCTTACAGAGACCCACATTGGAGGAACATGTTGCCATTTTGATGATTCCATTGAGAAGTGCCTCAATACGGTTGGTCGTTGTATGCCAGGGATGGAGGTTGGAATTCGAGATCCTGATTCTAATCGGTTTATGAAAACAGGTGAGACAGGAGAGATCTGTTTTCGAGGCTGGTGTGTGATGAAAGGTTATTATGATGATCCTGAAAGAACTTCAGAGGTATTGGATGAGGATGGTTGGTTTCGAACCGGTGATCTTGGAGTGATGGATCATGATGGATATCTCCGAATCGTAGGTCGCATTAAGGATATGATAAGAGTTGGTGGTGAAAATGTGGCAGCCCCTGATGTTGAGGCATTTCTACTTCAACATGAAAAGGTGAAACAGGCAGTGGTAGTGGGTGCTCCGGATATCCGCCTTGGTGAAGTTTGTGTAGCCTTTATCGAGCTCAAGAAAGGTGCCAAGGCCACAGAAGATGAGATAATAAAATACTGCAGAAGTGGATTGGCAAGTTTCAAAGTTCCGAGAAAGGCTATCTTCGTTAATGAATGGCCCATGAGCGGGACAGGTAAGATCCAGAAATTCCTGCTTAAGGAATCATTAACGAAGGCCGAATTTTAAACTCAAAAATATTTATTCTACAAGAATCACACCATAGAAATTTCTTTCTTCCTCATGCGTTCTAACCACTTCAATGGGAAATCCATTATCCCTTGCTGTTTTATAGACATCTACGCCACATGCCTCCATAGAGGGGCGTGCCTCATCTCCATGTTTACAAAGAGAGCTCGTGTCGCATTCCTTACAGAGCCTGCAGGGACCAGCACCCATACTCCAGGCCTTATAGTAGCCATCAAGAAAAATCTCAATTTCAAGGCTGACAACGACTTGATTGAAATTAAAACCCTTTAATCTCTCCTTGTCTCTTGCCTTCTGGTAGCGGAGATGAAGTAAAATGGCCTTTTCATAGGAATCAATCACCTTTCGGGTCTGCTCTGGAGTCGGGGCATATGGAGGACAACAAAGTCTCATCCCATAATCAGGACATCCAAACTGGCATTTCATTCTTACCCATTCTCCAGTGGCAATGGAACGGGGATCAATAACTTTTGCATCACTCATCCCCAACTCTATGGCCTTTTGACAATATAGATCAAAAGTCTTCATCGTTTTCCCCCTCAAATGGATTCTCGGTATTGATTAAACCTGGTGGATAATTTAAAGGTATTTTAATGATTTGTCAATCATTTAATTTGAAAGCTCTGGAAAAGTCCTGAAATGACTGGGGAGGTAGGGTTTTAAGCCCTTCGAATGCAAGCATTGAGAAGTTAAATGGCTAATAATTGTTTAAAAGAATTAAAGGATGAGACTTTAATTGCTTTGGGTATTGATCATGGAAGAAGTATAAGGTTTGTCCCTTCGGGCAATAAACGTTTAAAATCATCTTCATTGAAAGTTAAAAGGTGATCAACCTTGGATTTCTGAGCTACTTTCACAATAAGAGCATCATAAATAATGCCCCCTGATAGGCCTAAATCAGCCATCCTTTTAATTACAGAGATATAATCCGAAGGAGAAAGGGATACAATCTTTGAAATTGTCTCTATGTTATGGTGTATCATCTGGTGAGCCATCCCGGGTGTAATTTTAGGACTTATGGGTAATGTTGTCAAAACAGCATAAAGTTCAGCTAATGTATGACTCGCCACCAAAATTTCAAATTCTTTTAACTTGGCACGCTTGAGCCACGGGAAAGCATGAGAATGCATAGGATGAGACTCAATCATTGCAGCGATCATAACAGAAGTATCAAATAGTATTTTCATTTTTTTCTCGGGAGCACTTTTTTCTTTAGCTGTTCCTCTCGATGGGCTCGAACGGCCTCCATCATATTATTACCCGTTGCGGTACCTGAAAAAACCAACACCCCATCTTTAGTATGCAATAGGGATTCTTCTCTTAAGGGTTTTAGCATAACCTCTCCCTCTAATCTCTCGATTTGTAAAACTTCTCCGGGTTTCAAACCAAGATGGTCACGAATTTCTTTTGGTATCACAACCCTGCCAAATTTATCTAATATTGTTTCCATGGCAAAAACTCCTTTTTATATTGCCATAATAAAATGCCAAATGGCAAATGTCAATACCATTTGTTATAATAAAAGCATGAAAAAGTCTTTAAAAATGGTCTTATAGAGTGGGGAGGTGGGGCTCTTGAGTTAACCCTATTAAAACAGGTAACTAAGGGTTCGAAGGATATAGATCTTTTACAATATATTCGAGCCCAAGTTCTTTAAGCTTTTCCGGAGTAGGAATTCCTGTCTTTATATCCCATCCCTTTTCTTCGTAGAATGAATCAAGCATCCTCTCCAAATCCCCCCGGCTTAGCTCGTGAACATCAAAATAGTCCCGAAGCAGAAGATCCTTTTCACCATGTCTTAAAGGCTCAAACCATTTCTCAGGAAACCTATCATCCTTTCGATTGAATCCCTCTCTTACGTTCATTGCCCTCCAGAGGTTATAAACTCTCTCTCCCGCCTTTACAATCTCATTGGGCGTTATTTCCTTTCCGGTTGCTGAAGTATAAAGTTCAGCAAGAAGTGGTGGGTCATTATAGAGAACCGAATTCTGCATCCTGAAACAGACACCGAAGGAATTTAGCACCATCCCCCAGTCTTCATAGTGAGCCTGAAATCTCCCAAGATCCCATCCACCCTCAGTTATTATCTTCTCCACCACATCTGGTGGAAATCCCATCTTTGAGGCAACCTTTTTCATAAAATCAGGTTTTCGTCCCTTAGCTACGGTTAACCCCGAGATTGGCATATCATATGAAGGTCGGGGGCTTATTACAGAGCCGAATGTTTCAACCCCAAAGCTTACCCTCGCATCAAAGTCTGGAAAGTATCCCTTTATGTGATAAGAATATCTTTCCGAACCGCGGCCAATCATCTTCTGAGCTCCTAATATCCCCTGGGCCAATACTTCTCCGAATCCCTCTCTTCGAACTGTCTTTTCAATTAATTCTGATATCAGATTGAAGTCACCAAAACGAAGCTCCAAACCGTCTGTATCATCTTTTGTAATAATTCCCCTCTCATATAGTTCCAAAGCCCAGTCAAAAAGTCCCATAAAATTCATTATATCTATTCCATACTGATTGAACATCCATTGCAATCTAACTGATCTGTCCCTGTCTATTATTCCCAGAGGCATTACCATATCTAAAACCGGGCTCGAAAGAGGGAGGGTGATTCCAGCATATTCTCCGTCCTTCAATTTTATCACCGCCTTATCACAGGTTAAACAGGACGGACAGGAGATATTGTATGCCTTTACCTTAAGGTATTCCTCGGGTCCATATATTCGTTTAACCTCATCTGCGGGGACAGTCTCGGATTGATGTCTCCATATCTTGTGTCCTGCCCGAAGCCAGGCATCCTGAACAAAATTAAGGGATAGATTCACCCAGTTTTCCCTGAGCGGGTCTTTCATTCCTTTCTCTACGAGAGAATTTATTGATTTCATCATTCTATCAATATGAGCCACCTTTATTCCTTTGCTTCCAGAAACAACAATACCCTTTAGGTTTTTAGAACCCATAATGGTTCCAAGTCCCCTTCCAAGATGTGAAATGCCATCTATCAGGGGGATTGCTATTTTTACCAGATTCTCTCCTGCAGGACCAATGGATAATGTACTGAAGGTTTTCCCATTTATTTTCCTCAATTCCTCATGGGTATCAATAGCTCCTTTTCCCCAGAGTCCTTCCCCGTCGCAGATTTCTACCTCATCATCTTTAATCCTCAGGTAGGCAGGTTTAATAGCCTTCCCGGAAATCACCACTACATCATAGCCTGCCCATTTAAGCATTGATCCTAAGGAACCACCTCCTGATGCGAGGGTGATAGCTCCGCTTGAAGCACACTTATATAGAGCAAAAACCTTTGGTGCACCCGGACATAATGTGCCATTCAGGAATCCAGGTGAGATTACTATTGGAGCCTCTGGTGATAGAGGATCCATCTTGGACCTGATAAGATCATAGCCCAATCTCAGAGAGAAACCGAAGCCTCCTATAAAGTCACGGGTGAGATTCTCATCAGTAGGAATTTTCTTTAAAACCCTGTTCGTCAAATCCACATAAAGTATAAAGCCCCCGTAACCCTTTAACTCCATATCAGGCCTCCTTCTCTTTTAAGGTTAATGCACCATAGGGACAATACCTTGCACATATACCGCAATTATCGCACTGATCTTGAAATAATATTTCATTATCCCTGTCGAAATAGGTTGTGATAATGATCTGAGCCTTCATTGGATTGAATGCCTTTTCAAATCTTAAAGAACAACGAAGTCCACAGATCAGACAGCCCGTGCATTTTTCTGGCTCAACCATTATTTCAAACTTTGATATCCCTGCCATAGATTTTTCTCCCTTTATCTTCCTTTAAAGAGTGGGGCTCTCTTCTCTTTGAATGCCTTTATTCCCTCCTTCATATCTTCGCTGAGCATGCATAAGGACATTGCCCTTGCCTCCCATTCAATCGCCGTAGGTAAATCCATTAAAAGACCCTGATATAGAGATATCTTCTGCATTGCAATTGCCATTGAAGGGCCTCTTGATAACCTGAGGGCGAGTTCCTTGGCAACGGCCTCCAATCTATCTGCGGGAACAACCTGATTTACAAGGCCTATTCTTTCAGCCTCTTTAGCATCAATAATCTTTCCTGTAAACATTAGCTCACATGCCTTTGAAACACCTATTAATCGAGGCAGGAAGTAGATTGAGCCTCCATCACTCATAAGACCTATATTTGCATAGGCATGGCCGAATCTTGCCTCTTCAGAGGCAATAATAATATCAGCAGCTAAAGCAAAACCCAGCCCCACTCCAACAGCCACTCCATTTACAGCTGAGATAACAGGTTTGGGCATATTCCTGAGGTTTAGTGGAACCTTTCCAAATTCTATGATGATTTTTCTCAACTCCTCGGGGTTAGTTATGTCATACATTGCGGATGTGAGATCACCACCTGCACAGAATGCACGGCCAACACCACTGAGAATTACCACTTTTACGTTCTCGTCACTCCCCACATCTTCAGTAGCTTTTAATAATTCCCTGAGAGATTCCAGATCAATTGCATTCATCCTTTCCGGCCGATTAAGTAAAATAGTAGCTACCCCTTCCTCCTTAATTACCTTTAT
>JBBITW010000079.1:15397-15629 GCA_037440525.1 Deltaproteobacteria bacterium | reverse complement strand
CAGGTCTTTTTATCCTCACCATTATTATTCTCATTAGACGAAATCCACATCTCGGGCCCCCAGGTTATAAGTCCACCTGGAAAGAAAGGTTAAGATCACTTATCAATATATGGGAGACCATAGCACTCTTTACCATGGTCATGGGAGGGCTTTTTGCTGGTTTTTTTACTCCTACTGAGGCTGGTGCTCTTGGAACCTTTGGATCTCTTATCCTCGGCTTGCTGGAGCGTCG
>JBBITW010000079.1:0-15359 GCA_037440525.1 Deltaproteobacteria bacterium | reverse complement strand
ACTCTGTACCACTTCCATGGTACTTGTCATACTTGCAGGGACATCGATTTTGGGTCGATTTCTTGCTGTGACCAAAATCCCTTTTGAGCTGGCAGAATGGATTGGTGGGCTTCCTGTTCACCGTATTGCTATTTTTTTAGCTATTGTTTTAATGTATTTGATTGCAGGTTGCTTCATAGAGGTTTTACCACTGATTATGCTTACGGTGCCTATTTTCTTTCCTGTGATTGTGGCCCTTGGTTTCGATCCTATATGGTTCGGAGTGATAATCGTACTGCTGGCACAGATTGGACTTATTACCCCACCTGTAGGAGTGAGTGCATTTGTAGTGGCAGGGGTAGCGAAAGATGTACCACTTGAGACCATATTCAGGGGAGCAGCTATCTTTCTCCCTGCTATGGTAATATGCATAATTATCTTGATGATCTTCCCCCAAATTGCTCTATTTTTACCTAATTTGATGAAATAGACATTTAGATATTTTACAACTTAAATACTTTTTCAAAGGTCTCCCACTTTTCTGCCCCACTTTTTTGTTGACAGGGCATTCTTTTTTTGTTAAAAAATAATAAAATTTTTAAATAAATTTAAATTATACTGAAAACTAAAGGAGGTGCGTTATGAAGAAGAGTTCGAAGGGACGGAGGATTTTTTAAAGATTTATATGGTGCACTTTCTCGATCGATTATCGTCTCGGTTATGATTTTAACGGTCATTGGATCGGCAGGGATCATTGGTTGGGTACTGGCCGCTGATATGGTTGCCCAGAGGATTGCAGACTTTTTCCTCGAGATATCAAAAAATCCTTATATATTTCTCCTTTTAATAAATATATTCTATTTAATCGTTGGGTGCTTCATGGAACCTGCAGCTGCAATCCTTATCACCTTACCATTGCTCCTCCCTCTCGCTGAAAAGGTAGGAATCCATAGCCTTCATTTTGGTCTTGTCGTTGTCATAAATATGTGTATTGGATTTATCACTCCTCCTGTGGGTCTCTGTTTATATGTCCTATGCGGAATAACAAAATTACCTCTTGAGAAGATATCAAAGGCTGTGGTACCTTTTTTACTGGTAGAGATTTCAGCACTCTTTTTAATTACCTATATACCATTTATATCACTCATTCTTCCCAGGATGGTAGGATTGATACAGTGAAAGAGGTAAATTTGTTAGAATAGATTTTCTGGGGGTAAATTATGAAACTATTTGAGAGTGGGAAGATAGGAAATCTTACTATAAAAAATCGTATAGTTATGGATGCATTAAATATTCAGATGGCAACACCGACTGAGGAGGCCTCTTTAACACAGAGGGCAATAGATTTTTATGTAGCGAGGGCAAAGGGAGGTGTAGGACTCATAAAGACTACATTTATGCGCCCCAATCGCAGGCTTGAGTTTTCGATTGGAGAGCCTGTTGTCAATAGCGAAAGATGTGTCTCGTGGCTTAATGATCTTGCAGAGGTAGTTCATGACTATGGTGCAAAGCTCTGTGTTCAGATGAGTCCTGGGCTGGGTCGTATACCTGCTCCAAAACCATGGCTTCCCAATGGAGGACTTATCGGGCCCTCTCCCCTTCCAAGTTTTCGTGATCCTGATGGAAAATTACCACCTCTTGCCCCTGGCAGATACCCGGTTCGTGGTGAGAGGTACGTGATTACCCGGGAGCTTACAACCGAAGAGGTAGAACAGCTGGTGAGGGATTTTGAATACAGCGCAAGGATCATTCGTATGGCGGATGTAGACTGCATTGAGATTCATGGGCATCAGGGCTACCTCCTTGATGAATTCTTAACAGCACTCTGGAACAAGAGGAAGGATAAGTATGGAGGGGACTTAAATGGAAGAATGAGACTCGCCATCGAACTCGTTGAAGCAGTAAAGAGAGGAGCGGGAAGCGATTTCCCCGTCCTGTTTAAATATCCCCTGACCCACTTTCTTGAGGGAGGCCGCGAGATTGAAGAAGGCCTTGAGATAGCAAGACGGTTAGAAGAGGCAGGGGTAGATGCATTGAGCATCAATGCTGGATGTTATGAGACCTATAACATTGCCCAGCCACCTACAACACAACCAAGAGGCTGCTGGGTTAACCTGTGTGAGATGACAAAGAAGGTTGTTAAGATTCCTGTAATCGCAGCAGGTAAGCTCGGTTACCCTGATCTGGCTGAGCAGGTTTTAAGGGAAGGTAAGGCAGACTTTATAGGTCTGGGCAGGTACCTTCTTGCAGATCCAGAATGGCCAAAGAAGGTGAAGGAGGGAAGAACAGAGGATATAATTCCATGCCTTGGTTGCCATGATGGATGTATAGCGAGGGTAAGAAAGTTTCAGAGGATTGGATGTGCTGTAAACCCTTTGACCGGAGTGGAGAAAGAACTGGCAATCCAGCCGGCGGTTAGAAAGAAATCCATACTCATTGTTGGAGGAGGACCTGCGGGAATGGAAGCAGCAAGGGTTTCTGCACTGAGAGGCCATCGGGTAACTATCTGGGAAAAGGGAGATAGACTTGGAGGAAATCTAATACCTGCCTCTATCCCTGATTTTAAGGATGACTATAAGCTTCTAATAAATTATCTCACTACACAGGTAAAAAAACTTGGAATAACCGTGGAGTTTGAAAAGAAAGCTACAAATAAGCTTGTTGAAAGATTTAACCCTGATGTTCTATTTATCGCCTCCGGGGCTTCACATATTATTCCCGATATAGATGGTATTGAAGAGGGAATAAAAGAGGGAAGGGTTCTGACTGCTGTTGATGCCTTATTGGGCAGGGCAATGATTGGTGATTCAGTGATTGTGGCAGGGGCAGGTTTGATTGGATGCGAAACAGCTCTCTATCTCGCAAAGAAGGGTAAAAGGGTTGTTATTGCAGGTGGAAGGAGGCTTGCGCATGATATGGTATGGGGCAATGCCCTCGATCTCATCAAATTGCTCGATGATCATGAGGTAAAGATTTATACCAACCAGCGAATAATAAAGATAACAGAGACAGGTGCTGAATCAGCGGAACGATATTTTGACGCAGATACAATTGTCCTTGCAGTTGGAATGAAACCAAATTTTGATATATCACCCGAAGATATGATGGAAAGGATTCCAGAAGTCTATAGCATTGGCGATTGTGTAAGGCCAAGACATGTGATGAATGCCATCTGGGAGGGATATCGCACCGCTTATCTTATTTGATAATCCTGATGAGAAGAAACTATGGTAAAGATTAGATTAAACATGGGTATTAAGATTAAGAAGCTTCGAAAGTCAAAGGGTCTCAGCCTTCTCGAGGTTTCAAAGAATGTGGGTTTATCCCCGAGCCTGCTCTCTCAGATTGAAAATGATAAGATTACTCCATCCATTGCTACACTTTTTAAGATTGCAAATTTTCTCGGTAAAAAGACAAGTTTCTTCCTCGATAATCATGAGGAGGAGAGGAAGATTGAATACCCTGTGGTGAGGAAGGGTCAGAGGACTATTCTGCAGAGTAAGAATAGTAAGATTCGTTATGAACTTCTTAATCCAAGATTGAGAGATGCAAGGGTTGAATTTCTTGAGGTTATTTTGGAGAAAGGGTGTGAGACAGGTCTTTATACACATGAGGGAGAGGAATATGGAATTGTTTTGAAAGGAAAGCTGGAGGTGATTCTTAAAGAAGATCATTATATCCTTTGCAGGGGAGACAGTATTGCCTTTGATTCTTCACAGCCTCATGGTTTTAAAAACCTTAGCAGGGGTGAGGCAAGGGTTATATGGGCTGTATCCCCTCCAACCTTTTAAGATTCTTAATGTATTAAGAAGAGGAGGAGAAGATGAAAGGGATAAAGATCAAAGATAATAAGAGATTGGTTACGGATCTGAAGGGTATTGTTGGAGATGCCTATGTTTCAGATGATATTTATGAAAGGATAAGTTATGCAAAGGATCCGATGCCCTGGGATGTGGAGGAGGAAAATATTCCCTATGCTATTGTAAGGCCAGGATCAACAGAAGAGATATCCAGATTAATGAAGTATCTGAATAAAAGAAAGATTCCAGTTTATCTCCATGGATCGGGGACGAGCCTTGGTGGTCATTCCAGACCAAAGAAAAGGGGTATAGTTATGGCCACTAATAGGCTGAGCTGGATCAATATTAATGAAGACTACATGTTTGTTGAATGTGGTGGCGGGACGATATGTGCAGATTTGATGAAGGCCCTTGATCAGAAGGGTTATTTTCTTCCCATGAATCCGGGAAGCCAGGTTGTTGCCACAATGGGAGGACTCATTGCTACAAATACAATAGGTCATATGATTGATGTCCACTACGGAAGACCCTCCCATAGGCTCCTCGGCCTTGAAGTGGTTTTGCCCACAGGGGAAGTGATTGAGACAGGGACAAAAAGCCTAAGAAGACCTGCAGGGATAGATTTAACAAATTTCTTTTCAGCATCAGAGGGCCTTTTTGGGATAATAACGAAATTAAGGATGGATCTCACCGTGAAGCCATTTATGAAATATGTTGCCGCCTTTTTTTATGAGCCAGAGCACGTAGCCCTCTCCTTTATGCGAATGTATAGGGAAAAGGTTCCCATGCCTCTTTATGGAGAATTTTTAGGGGAAAACAGCGCAAGGATTGGGTTTCAAACAAAAGGGCTCGAACCACCCGGCGGGTGTGTTGGTTTGGCTACAAGTATTGGGAGGAACGAGAAGGAGGCAATGGAGAATGCAGAGATTGTCCGATCGATTTTTGAGAAAGAGAAGGCATTTCGTGCCATGATACTCGAACCAGGACCTGAGCAAGAAAAGATATGGGCTTCACGTGAATTTATTCTCCATACAACCCAGGGTAAGGGAAATTTTGTTGCTATTGAGATTGTATCTGCAATCCCTCATCTCTCTGAGGCTATGACAGAGATCCATCAGGTTCCAAGATCACTCAAGATCATGAGGAATAGGGAGATTTATACATACGGTCATCTTGGTGCCCTCTCGCTTCACGGTCTTTTTGTTATTCCAAATGAATGGCCAGATAAGAAAAAGAAGGCAGCAACACTTGAGATCATGGAGGTGGATAGGAGATTAAATCTAAAATATGAGGCAGTTGGAGGGGAATGGGGACAGATGGCTGTGAGAGTCCCTTTTTTTAGAATGAAATACGGGGAGAAGGCATATGGTTTATTAAAAGGTATGAAGCGCCTGTTTGATCCCAATAATATTCTTAATCCAGGCAACGAAGATGGAATTTAGGGGGAGATAAGATGAAGAAGAGAGAGATTAATAAGATAAAAAAGGATTTATTATTGGCTACACAGCAGTGTATTGGATGTGAATTCTGTGTTCCATCCTGTCCACTACATTTTGGATGGCTAACCGATTCCGCTACAGGAAAGATGCAATCCCTTCATTATGCGATGAAGTGGGACATGGATATAGATGAACGCCTTATGAAGATTATTTACTCCTGTACTCTCTGCGGGGCTTGTGAATATAAATGCAAGAGCCTTTCACAATCCGTTAAGGTTGTAGATATTATAAAGAAGGCACGGGAGATGTTCGTTAAAGCGGGCAAAGGGCCCTTACCAGTTCATAAAAAGATGATAGAGGCCATAGAGGCTTTGGGAAACCCTCTGCAAGAGCCTTCACAGAAAAGGAAAGAGGCATACCCGTCAGCATTTGAAAGGAAGGATCGTGCAGAAACACTTCTCTTCTTTGGTTGCCTTACCTCATACCAGGATTTCGAAATCATCCCAAGCACTATCCGGATCTTACAAGAGGCGAAAGAAGACTTTACAGCTCTTGAGTTGGAGGAATTTTGCTGTGGTTATGTTGCACACCTTGTTGGTGCGGAAGATGATTTTAAAAGATGTCAGGAGAAGAATATCTCCTCAATATCTAAGGTCGGGGCAAAAAGGTTGGTTACCACATGTGCAGGTTGCTTCCTCACATTTAAGAACCTCTACAAGGAGGATTCCTTAAACGGGATTTCAGTTCTTCATAGTGTTCAATATATCGAAAACCTGATAAAGGAGGGAAGAGTAAACCTTAAACCACCCTCCTTTAAAAAGGTAATATATCATGATCCATGTGACCTTGGAAGGCATCTCGGGATTTTTGAACCTCCACGGGAGATCCTGAAGAAGATCCCGGGTGTTGAGCTACTCGAGTTTGAAAAAAACCGATATAATGCGGAGTGTTGTGGTGGTGGAGGTGGATATAAAGCCATTGATTCTGAGAAGAGTCTGGAGGTAGCAGAGAAAAGGGTCTTATCTGCAGTCAATGCGGGGGCAGAGGTGATTGTCTCTGCTTGCCCTTCATGCAAGAGAAATCTACAGCTTGTGGCAAAGATTGGGAAAAAACAGAAGAGGTGGGAAATCGATGTAATGGATTTAACGGAGATTGTTTCCCAAGCAATAAACACTTAAAACCTTGAATCCATTTTGACAACGAAATCTGAGAGAAGAATAATAAAATGAATATAATCATAATAGGTAATGGCATTGCGGGGTATAGTTCGGCTGAAACATTGAGAAGATTTAACCCAGACTGTAATATTACGGTTATATCCTCCGAACCTTATCCACTATATTCTCCATGTGTTCTGCCACACTATATTTCCGGACAGATCCCGAGGGAGAAGGTATTCGTTAAATCGAAGAGGGATTATAAAGAAATAAATGTTAATACACTTTTTGGAAGAAGAGTTTCAGAAATCGATGTTCAGAAGAAGAAGGTTATTACAAAAAATGGTGATTCCTTATCCTTTGATAAACTCATTCTTGCAACAGGAAGTGAGGCAATATTTCCCGCAAAAAGGAAGAGAGGGGTTTTTAAACTCAAGACCCTGAGGGATGCTGAAAATATATCACGCCACAATGGTAAGAAGGCAGTTGTCATCGGCGCAGGGGCCATAGGGATTGAGACAGCCATAGCCCTTCATTCGAGGGGATATGATGTAAAGATGATTGAGATGATGGAGCATGTCCTACCTCTCGGGCTGGACAGGAAGGGTGCTGAAAGGGTAAAAAATATTCTTCAGAATCACGGAATAGAGGTCTTCAATGGAGAAAGGGCTGAAAAGATCTTTGGTAGGGATAGCATTAAAGGTCTTTCCACAGAAAGGAGAGAACTTGAGTGTGATACACTTTTTTGGGCTATAGGGATGCGTCCGAGGGTTGAACTTGCAAGAATGGCAGGGATTGAGATAGGAGAAAAAGGTGGTATTAAAGTTAATGATATGATGGAGACTAATATTTCAGACGTCTATGCATGCGGGGATTGTATTGAGTCCAATGATATCCTTACAGGGGAGCGATATTTAAACCTCTTCTGGCACAATGCGAATCGTCAGGGCTCTGTCGCAGCAAGAAACTGTTTGGGAATAAAAACCCATTATCCCGGATCCCAGAATTTACTAAATGTAAATATATTTGGAAACCATATAGTGGGGTTCGGCTTTACTGAGGAGGCCATTCATAGATTTAAGGATATAGAAGCCATCAGGGGGAGATATTCAGATTTAAGAATCATCGAGAGGGAGAGGGATGATAGCTATTTTCGGCTCATAATACTTGGGGATCGGTGTATGGGTGGACAGTTTATCAATATGGGGCCAATGATACAGGATCTGGGCCTGCTGTGGTCAATTATTTTTAGAAGGAGAAGTATTAAAGAGCTTCTCAGAATATTTGAAAATGAAGATGTTATAGGCCATAGACCATGGCTTCGACGTATAAATATCTTTCTAAAATGAGAAAGGAGATCATAAAGAGATGGATAAAGCCCTTGTAATCTATCCTGAAAAATGCACAGGATGTCATGCCTGTGAGATGGTATGTTCCCTGAGGCATGATGGGGAGTGTAGTCTTATTCTTTCGAGGATTGGAATCATGAAGAGGGGCGGAGGTGGCTCTAATGAAAACCTTCCAGTGGTATGTCAGCAATGCAGGGAGCCATTCTGTGCAGATGCATGCATTATGGGTGCAATCATCCGTGATGAGAGAAGCGGTGCATTGAGAGTCAGAGAAGAGCTCTGTGTGGGGTGTAAGACATGTATAATTGCATGTCCTCTTGGAGGTATTCTCTATCATCATATAAAGGATTGTTCAATGAAATGTGATCTTTGTGATGGAGATCCCCAATGTGTGAAATCCTGTGTCTATGGTGCGCTTGAATTTTTGACAATGGATGAATGGGGAAGGAAAAAGAGACTTCAGGGGGCAAAAAATTTGTCCAGATTGTTTGAAATTGTTTATAAATAAATTTTTATAAAGAAGGAGTCTTTCAATGAAGATTGGTGGATATGCAGGCAATTTGTTATTCATTGATTTGAGCAGTGAGATTATAAAAAAGGAAACCCTTGATATGGGGATGGCAAATAGGTTCTTAGGTGGCTTTGGGTTGAACTGTAAACTCGCATGGGATCTTTTACCACCTGATGCAAATCCATATGGAGCTGAGAATATGATATTTATGGGGATGGGTCCTATGGTCGGGACCTGCGCACCGGTTTCATCGAAACATTCTGTAATGAGCAAGTGGCCTTCCACAGAGACAATCTCTACAGGCACAGCAGGAGGAGACTTTGGAATCAATGTTAAACTCTCAGGTTATGACGGCATTGTTATAAAAGGGAAGGCGAAAAGACCTGTCTATATAAAAATAAATGGTGATGATGTTGAGATCTGCGACGGAAGCGAGATCTGGGGCAGAGATACATATGAGACAACTGACAGACTTTGGGAAAGGCATGGCAGACAGTATGCAGTTGTCGCCATGGGGACGGCCGGAGAAAAACTGGTAAATACAACAATATGTCTGATTGATAAATGCACATCCTGGGGGAAGGGTGGATTGCCTGCCATAATGGGTTCAAAAAATCTTAAGGCAATAATAGCTTACGGGAATAAAGGGATTTATATTGCTCATCCTGAAAGATTGATTAAAAGGACCCAGATGATTTTTGAAAGATTCAGAAGACATCCTGATTATCAAAAACTTGTTGACCTCGGGACAATGGATGGATTCGCAGGTTGGGCAGATATTCACGGCATGTCTATGAATAACTGGAGTGGAAGGTTTCCAACATCCGAGGCCTATCGCCTTTATAGCCCGGAATATTACCTTGAAAATATCAAGGCAGGGAGATGTGCAGATCCAACATGTCCCATTGGATGTAAGGATCATGTGAAGGTAAAAAGGGGAGAATATTTTGGGACGGAGGCATGGGTCTCTTCATTCTATGGTCGGGTTGTTCATATGGCAGCACGCTGTCAGGTGGGTAGCTATGAGAAGAATGTTAAAGCACAGGAATTTTTCCAGAGGACAGGCCTCTGCATCCATTCCTTTACTGCATTGATAGACTGGGCAGTTGAACTTTATGAGAGGGGGATTCTTAACCAGGATGATACTGGTGGAGTAGAATTGAGGCACGATTTTGAGACAACCATGTTCCTTGCAGAACAGGCAAGCAAAGGAGAAGGGCTTGGAGGGATTCTGGCACAGGGTTATAAGAAGGCTATTGAGGCAATTGGCCGTGGTTGCGAGAAATATGCAATCCATGTGAAAGGCATGGAACCCCTTTATGATCCGAGGATCAACAGGCTCTCCGGTCCTGAATTGAATCAGGTTGTAAACCCAAGGGGAGCCCATGCACCACAGGGATGTATAACAAACTATATGTCGAGAGACCTTCCCTCTGAGGCATTCAGGCCATGGCTTGAAGATAGAGGGGTGCCTGAGAATGCATTAGAAAGGATTTTCCCAAGGGAGGGATATTTCAATATAGCGAGAATGCTTCCATATGGGGAAGACTGGGTGATGTTTATGAATTCTTTGGGTATGGGATGTTTGCGTGGTCGTGTAGATAATTTCTTTAAGGGCGAGGACTGGGTTGAAATCTACTCCGCTGTAACAGGACTGGAGACATCAATGGAGGAACTGAGGAGGGCAGCGCGTCGAAATTATACACTCTATAAGGCATTAAATGTGAGACTTGGTTTCTCGAGGAAGGATGATGTGTTTCCGGAGCGCTGGTTTGAACCGCTTGAAACCACTGATAGGGGAACGCTTTTTTTATGTGACTATTTTGGTAACAGATTGAGCAGGGAGGATTGTGAGAGATTGCTCGATGATTATTATGATGAGAGAGGATGGGATATTAAAACAGGAATTCCTAAGGAGGAAACCCTCATAGAATTGGGGCTTGAAGATGTAGCGAAGGACCTTAAAAAGAGGGGTTTCATAAAGTAGAAAGTTAATTTTATCTAATTCTATTGCTTAGGAAAAATAGTTTTTGGTTTGAGGGTTAAGGCTAAGAAGACAGTTTTGTCGATAGGCTAAGGTCATTGGTCTTTTTGCTAAAGGCTAATCCGCCAATGGTAGAAAAATTTTCTTCAACTATTTTAAAAATGGAGAAATTCTTATGAAGGATTATGTTGTTCTTTTCAGTGAGGAGGATACACTGTTCCGGCTCATGGAGACCGCTTTGAACAGGAGTCTATCTCCAATGGCAGAGAGGGCACTGCACTATTTTTTTGGGGAAGATATCAGTAAACCTCTTAATTATTTAATGAATCTCTCAGAGTCCATTGGCCTCCCATCAACAATCAGGGGTATTGTATGCGTTGAAGAAGATAGGTTAGAGGAACTCCTAAGGGATGCGGATTTCCTAATTGTAGAGAGGACTCCTGTTACAAGAGCCATGATTGAAAAGGTCAGGGGAAGATTAAAACTTATTCAGAAATTTGGACAGGATTATAAAAATATTGATATCGTCTCAGCAAAGGAGATGGGAATCCCGGTAGCAAACCTTTTGAGAATTAGCACAATCTCTGTTGCTGAACATGTTATCCTCCTTATACTTGCATTGGCGAGGGGACTCGTCAAGGCCCATAAGGCTGCGCTTGCTCGCAGGGAAGCCAAAGATTCATCTCGCTCAGAGGGGCCACCAAGGACATTATTTAACTGGGGAAGGGTTCCAAAAATAGAAGTGATAAGCGGGAAAACACTCGGTTTATTGGGCCTTGGAGAGAATGGTCTTGAAGTTGCTAAGAGGGCCTATGCCCTCGGGATGAAGATAATTTATCACCAGAGGAATCGTCTCCCAGAAGGCATAGAGTCTAAGGTGATGGCCACATATGTTCCCACATTGATTGAATTAATGGAGAGATCTGATTTTGTAACAGTCCATATACCATATTCTCCATCAACAGAGAAGATTATAAATTATGAGGTTTTATCACATATGAAGCCTGATTCATTCTTCATCAATAGTTCAAGGGGTGGGCTTGTGGATGAAATGGCTCTATATAGAGTGCTTTCTGAAAGAAGGATCAGGGGAGCGGCTCTCGATGTTTATCGCTGGGAACCCATACCAGAGGATTGTCCTCTCCTTGGACTTGATAACGTTGTCTGGTCAACACACAACGCAGGAGGGTCACCTGAATTTATGCTGGAGGAGTCTAAGGAGGTTTTAAAAAATATTGCTCGAATCCTTCGAGGAGAAAGGCCTGAAGGTTTGGTAATGGAAAATTAATTCAAAAAAGGAGGTCAATGATGGAAATGAGGGGAATTAAAAGGCAAAGGATCACAAGAAGGGATCTGATTAAAGGGATTGGGGCATCTTTAGGAGGCATCATCTTTTCGGGTATTCCAAAAGGAGTGCTGGCACAGGAGGTGATAAAGTGGCGCTACTATGCCTACACTCCTCCACTTCATCAATACACAAGATTCTTAAAAGAGATGGCTAAAGAGGTTGAAGAGAGGACGAACAAGAAACTCCAGATAACAGTCTATCCTGGAGGAGAGCTTCCATATACTCCACCTGAGGTATTGAATATTGTAAGAGACCGTTTTGTGGAGGGTGGAGAGGCAGTGGCGGATTTTGTTTCAGGTACCATTCCTCTGCTCAATCTGACAAACCTTCCAATGCTTTCGACAAATCTCAAAGAGCTTGAGGAGACAATGAAGGTCTTTGAACCGATTGCCCAGGCTGAGCTTGAAAGGATGGGAATTAGGATACTTTTCTGGGACTTTGGTTCCATTAAGGCAATCTATGGGAAGGGGAAGCCTGTTGAGAGACTTGCAGACCTTAAGGGACGAAGGATCAGGGCTCTGGGTGCAGTAGATTCCCAGTTCGTAAGGCTCATAGGTGCAACGCCTGTAGCACTTCCTCCTGGTGAGGTCCCTCAGGCCATGCAGCGTGGAGTGATGGATGCATTTATTGCCTCTGCACAGTTTACAGTTGGTAGTAAATGGGATGAATTGATTCAATGGGGATACCTCCTGGAGATAAGTGCAATTGCGATGTATGAGGTAGTAAACAGGGCAGCCTTTCAATCACTTGATGCCACTACGCAGAAGATTTTGGTGGAGATAGCCTCCATCTATCAGAAGAGATGGAACAGTGAGGTTAATTCCCTCGAGAAGAACAGCCGTGGAGCAATGGAGAAGAAAGGGATTAAATTGATTGAACCCTCAGCTGAGGATCGAGCAAAGGCAATAGAACTTTCTTCTCCTTACTGGCAGGAATGGGCAAAGTCCGTAGGGCCAAAGGCCATTCAGGCCCTCGAGGCGGTTAGAAAGGTTTTAAGAAAATAATTTAAAAGGGGTTAAGATTTAGATATGGTTCAAATAAGATGGCTTATAGACCTCTTTTCAAAATTAGGTTTGTTGACATCGGGGTTTGCCATTCTCTTTATGATCCTGCTTATCAGCGTGGAGGTGATTGGAAGGAGGGTCTTAAACTTTTCAACCCTTATTGCTGATGAATATTCAGCCTATCTACTTGTTGTGATCACATTTATGGGATCGGCATATACTTTTAAGTCAGGTGGTTTTACCCGAATGGAGGTCATATATTCTCGTTTTAAAAGAGGAGGGCGATTGGTTATCGATCTATTGATTAACCTTATCGCCCTCCTCTTTCTTTTGGTGATTGACTATTGGGTCTGGATACATATTATTTCATCCTATCGATCCGGAACGAGATCAATCTCCATCTTTCAGACACCTCTTTTCATCCCCCAGAGCTTTATGGGTATTGGTATAACATTCCTTTTATTAGAAGCCCTCCTTAAAACCATCATGCTCTTTGTGAAAAACGAAAGAGAAGGGATTTGAGATATCTCTATGGATTGGACGATTAATCTCTTAGTGAGTTCTTTTGCCTTGATTCTCATGCTTGTGGGAGGGGAGTGGATTGCATTCGGGCTTGGAGCTTCGGGTCTTCTTGCCCTTTTTCTTCATGGTGGGGTGGGAAGTTTTCATCCCCTTGGAGCTGTGCTCTGGAACAGCATAAATAATTTTACACTCACTGCCATTCCTCTATTTATATTTATGGGCGAGATGGTTCTTCATGGTGGGATAAGTCAGCGTTTCTATCGGGGAATGGGGCTTCTTTTTTCATGGCTTCCCGGCGGACTTCTTCAGGCAAATATCGTTTCATGCGCTATCTTTGCTGCAGTAACCGGGGTTAGTGTTGCTACTGCAGGAACCGTAGGAACTGTTGCAATCCCTGAATTAACAAAAAGGGGATATGAACCAAAGATGGTTCTCGGTTCCCTCGCAGGAGGGGGAACCCTTGGGATTTTAATACCCCCGAGTATTCCATTCATCATATACGGAGTGATGGCCCAGGAATCGATAACCGATCTCTTTGCCGCCGGTATCATACCTGGAATTATACTCTCTTTGATTTTTATGATATACATAGTGGTCCGTGTATCCTTATCTCCTGAGCTTGCCCCTAAAGCGAAAGAGACTTCTCTTCCATTTAAAGAGAAGATTTCAATTATACTCCACGTCATTCCAGTTTTTTGTCTTATCTTCATTGTCCTTGGAGGCATCTACCTCGGTATTATGACACCCACAGAAGCCGCTGCGATTGGAGCCCTTGTTTCCATCATCATGAGTGGTTTTTATGGAAGACTCAATATTTCCAATCTTAAGATTGTCATCTCTTCAACTATTCGAACAACATCAATGATACTTTTCATTATGGCTGGAGCTTCTATATTCTCATTTTCCCTTGTAAATGCAGGAATAAACCGTGAATTAACCCAGTGGGTTGTTTCAACAGGACATAGCCAGCTGACATTTTTTATCTTAATATGTATACTTTATTTAATCCTTGGCTGTTTTTTTGATCCAATTTCAATGGTAGTTCTTACAATGCCAATATTTTATCCAATTATATTGAAATTTGGATTCAATCCCATCTGGTATGGCGTGATTCTGGTGATCCTGATTGAACTCGGTTTAATCACACCTCCGGTGGGATTTAACCTATATGTGATTCATGGAATTTCAGGGGGAAGACCAATTGGTGACGTAATTAGGGGTTCAGTTCCTTATATCTTTATGATGCTCGGAATGATTATAATTTTATATCTCTTCCCGGAGATTGCACTCTGGCTTCCCCGGGCTATTAAATAAAATCCTGGAGGGAAAAGTGGATGAGAAGAGGGAGAGGATTCTAAAGGAGATCCTGCAGAAGAGGGGTTTTGTCCCGAGTTTTCATAAAATACTTATTGAGGAAGATATTGAGTTTTACGAAGTTTATGAGAAACTGGCCTCTCTTGTCTATACAGGGGAGAGGAGACTCACAGAGAAATTCAAGGAGCTTCTCTTTATCGGTATCCTGGTTGCTTTGAGGGCCGCTCGTGAACATATAAAATTACATATAAAGGCAGCATTTGATAAAGGGGCAACCAGAGAAGAAATCCTGGAGGTGATCGAGATTGCTTTTCTTCCTTCCGGGGTAGTAAGTCTTATGGAAGGATTAGAGGCCTTTAAAGAGGTTTTAATTGAAAGGTCATAAGATTTTTTGTTTAAATCTTTTGCCGGTGGGGTGTCAATAAATACCTGCCCAATCATTTCAGGACTTTTTCAGAGCGCTCTTAAAAATTGTTTGACAACTATTAAAAATTAGGTAAAAATTTTAAAAAACTTTGGCGGTGTAGCTCAGTTGGTTAGAGCATGCGGCTCATATCCGCAGTGTCCGGGGTTCGAATCCCTGCACCGCCACCAAAAATATTTAGTGATTTCAATATATTATAAATTTTAAACCCCTAAAAATACTGTCACCCAACTGTCACCAGGAAGCAATCTTGAGTTAAAAAAATAAGGGGAATTGGTGAAAAACCTGAAGGTGGTAGACCTCCTAAAAACTCTCCACAGTGTGGAAAGTTTTGGACAGAAGAAAAAACCGCAGAAGATTTGGGAATTTCAATTCAAGCGGTTTGGTCTTCTGTCCAACCTGTCGATTCTCCACACTGTAGAGAATCAGTAGTTTTATTTTTAAGAAGAAATAACTTGGTTCAATTTTTGTCAGCTATAAGCCATCCGCTGGAGTAATTTTTTAGGTGTTGTTTTATTATTGTGATTT
>JBBITW010000078.1:0-15767 GCA_037440525.1 Deltaproteobacteria bacterium | reverse complement strand
TGTTTTATAAGGGTTTGAATTCTATAGATTCCTCACTTCGCTCGGAATGACAATTCGGTAGATATTGCTTTGAATTCGTCTCGCAACGACAATATAGAATCGCTCAATAAGGGTAATTTATTTTTATTACACGATATTAGAGTCCATTTAATTTTTTTAATCAAGATAATTTTATTGCTTAAATTTCCAAGAGATGTTATTTAAATTTATTACTTTACTTTTCTTTAAAATTATAAGTTATTGAAATTTAAGGATAAATTTTTTTAAAAAATTTGAATTTTTCTCTTGACATATCTATATTTTGTGTTATAAGATATATACTGTTCCATATTTAGATTTTTGAGGAGGATAATAAGAGATGAGTTACCTTGTATGTGACAAAAGAAAAGGAAATCCGAAAATTCATATAGAAGTCTGTAGAAGAAAATGTAAATTGATACAAGAATGTAAAACCTATAAAGAATTTATGAACAATATTGAGAAGAAAGCTGCTTAATCAAGTCTCCTCCCAAGCCTGCCACTGGCAGGCCTTCATACCCCTCCTTTCTAATTAAGGGGGCCATTAGAATAGAAGTTCTGGCCCCCTAATTTTTATTTTTACTCATATCTCCCCATTCATATTGGAGAATGCTGAGCATAGAGATACCTGCGGTTTCTGCCCTCAATATCCTCTCTCCCAGATTTATGGGAATAAATCCCCTTTCTAAGGCATCCGCAACCTCTTTTTCATTAAATCCTCCTTCAGGTCCAACCATAAAGAAAACCTTTTTTACCTCCCTTAAGGTTTTAAATAAGTCTTTAAGTCCCTCTCCCTCCCTTTCCCAGAGAATGAGTCTTAATGATTCATTATTTGGAATTAAAATAACTTCGGAAAAATCTTTAATTGCACTGATCCTGGGGATGAATCCCCTTCCACATTGCTTTGAGGCCTCAATAGCAATTCTTTCCCATCTATGATATCTTTTTAGTCCCTTAGACTTTTCTAAAATAGGTATTGAGCGAGAGGAAAAAAATGGAATGATCCCTTTAACACCCAATTCTGTTGCCTTTTGAATAATCAAATCCATTTTTTCAAATTTTAACAAACTCTGGGCCAGTGTAATCTCCAGGGGTGATTCCCTCATGGAAAAGAATTGATCTTTAATCCTTACAGAAATCAATGAAGGCTTCTCTTCTATGATAATACCTTTGTATTCTTTCCCTGTACCATCAAATATCGAAATCTCATCACCCTCTTTAAGTCTTAAAACCCTTTGGATATGTCTTGTCTCGCTTCCTTTAACTATCAATATCTCATCTTCTATCTTAGGATCTGGAACATAAAACCTTGCCATTTAATCCCCTTTCCTAAAGGTCATACATATCCATTCCCCTTCCCTATCTGTCTCTATTAATCTTAAGAAATCACCTTTGAGGTAGTGTTTACAAATCCTATCCTCTTCCTTCTCCAATATTCCTGAAATAATTAAAATACCATTTCTCTTTGTATGTCGAATTAGGGGAATTCTCATTCTACTTAAGCCCCTAAAATCAAGGTTTGAAACTACAATATCAAAACATCCCCTGACAATCCCAATACTCCCTTTTCTTATGGCAACGATCTCCCCAACACCATTTCTCTCTACATTCTCCCTTGCCACCTCAACAGCCTTTTCATCTATATCAAGACCAAGAACCTTTTTGGCCCCAAGCCTGGCCGAAGCAATGGCCAAGATGCCTGAACCTGTGCCTACATCAAGAACTGAGTATCTCTCTGCCATAATTCTTCGTTCAATAGCCTTCAGACAAAGTTTTGTAGTTGGATGGCTCCCTGTTCCAAATGCCATCCCAGGATTTATATCAATAGATATCCCCTCCCTTTTCAAATTACTCCTTGACCATGGAGGTTTAACAACAATCCTTTTTCCAATTCTTATGGGCTTAAAAAATCTCTTCCAGCTCTCTACCCAATCTTCATCTAAGATGAAATCTGTTTTTAAATCTATCTCTATTGGTTCAGTCTCAATCTTCTTGATTGATCTCAAATATCTTCTGAGATAATAGAGAATCCTTTCTGAATCTTCCTCTGCTTTCAAGTAAGCCTTTAATCTCTGCGTTTCAGAATCCACTTCTACTTCTTCTATCCCATTTATTCCCTGTTCAAAGAGGAAATTTGATATTCCATCCACAAATCTTTTAGGAGAAGTAATTGAAAGGACTATCCATTTAAATATAGAATCACTTGATGCCATAAAAGGTTAGGTTCTTATTAATTCATCTTTCTTCCCTGAGAGATAATATAAATTCTCTTACCCTGAAATTGAAGTCCTTTTCTGACTCCATCATTACCATATGGCCTGCTTTAGGGAAAAGCTCAAGCTTTGAACCCTTTATCTTACTCTGAAGGAATTGCGAATATTTTACAGGTGTAAGTTCATCCTCCTCTCCGCAGAGAATGAGTGTTGGGAGATCAATCCTCTCTACCTCGTTCATAATATCAAAGCGATCACATGCTAAGAAGTCACCATATAGGACTTCGGGTTTGCACCGTAACATATCACTTACACCCCTTTCAAGCATATCTGATGGTGTATTTCGGGAGTATGCAAATCTAACAATACTTCTGACCGTTGCCTCAAAATCCTTCCTTATTCCTTCGAGAATCATTGGAAGAACCTTCAATCTTGCTCCTGTCCCAACAAGTATTATTCCCTTAATAAAGTCTGAAAATTCCAGGGCCATTTTCTGGACAATCGCTCCTCCCATGGAATGTCCCACGAGAAAGACCTTCGAAAGATCCAAAATTCTTAAAAACGATAAAACATGTTCAGCATATCTTCCAATATCCTCCTCCCCATTCCCACCTGAAGCCCCGTGGCCTGGAAGCTCGATTATGATGTTATTGAACTCACTTTCAAAAAAGGCCTTTTGATAGATCCACGTATATTGTCCTCCACCAGCCCCGTGGATAAAAAGGAGGGTTTCCCTATCTCTCAAAAGACCTCCTTTACCAATCCAGTAATTCATCTCTTTTTTACCAACATTTACAATTGGCATAAATCTCTCCTTTTACTAAATCTTTTGTTTTTAAACCCTCTTTAATCTTTCCAAAATAGGATGTTAATATTTCGAACAATTCCCCATCATCTCTAACCTTCGTTATTTTTGAACGGAAAAAAGAGCTATAAGGGAGTCCCTTTGTATACCATTGAATATGTTTTATGATTTCTTTTATGCTCCTTTTTTCACCATAATAGTTTTTGAGAATCAGATAGTGGTGAAAGATCATTCTTAATCTCTCTTCAGGATCAGAGGGAGGAGATTCTAAATTAAAAATCCATGGGTTTCCTAAAGCCCCTCTCCCTATCATCACCCCATCACATCCTGTCTCCTCAAGCATCTTCTTAACCAATATAGGATTTCTTGCATCCCCATTACCAATTACAGGGATATGAACGTTATTTTTTACTTCCCTTATCATATTCCAATCTGCTCGGCCACGGAACCCCTGAACCTTTGTCCTCGGGTGTAAAATCACTCCGTCAATCCCTGAATCTTCTGCAATCCTCGCAATCTCAATTGCATTTATACTATCTCTATCCCATCCAGAACGAATCTTTATGGTCAAAAATCCCCTTACAGCCTGTCTCAACCTTTCAAGTATTCTTCTAACCTTTTTTGGGTGCCTCATCAATTCCACACCTGCTCCTGCATCAACTACCTTTTTTACAGGGCATCCCATATTTAGATCAATCCCATCTGCCCCGAGGGCCTCTGCCAACACAGAAGCCTCTGCCAGAACATCCTGATCCTGACCAAAGAGTTGAACAGAAATTGGGTGATCATCCCTCTCAATTTTTAAAAAAGAATATCCCTTACGCAATAACCCATCTGCACTCAGCATCCATGTAAATGTAAGATCACACCCATTCTCTCTGGCCAATCGCCTGAAAGGATAATCTGTAACCCCTGATATTGGAGCAAGAATAATATTATTTCTCAATTTCAGGTTTTTTAGTTTCAAATCTCTCTTACTTCGTTATCTCCTCAAAATATTTTTTGATGGAAGAAATCGCTTCATCAATGTGTAGTGGAAAACCGAAATCAAGCCCCTCTCTCTTTAATCCCTTGAAGAGTTTCGTTAAAGTTGGCTCTTCGAGGTTAAAATCCTCAAGATCACGAAATCTTCCAAATATCTCCTCAGGACTTCCTCTCTCACTCAGATCTCCATGGCCATGCATGAGGTATAGAATATCTGTCACCTCTGGAACTAAATCCACCTCGTGAAGTGTCATGATAAATGTTATCCCTCTTTCCCTGTTGAGCTCATTGATTATCCTTACAAGTTCCCTCCTCGATAAAGGATCAAGTCCTGTAAAAGGTTCATCGAGTATGAGCAGTTCAGGTTCCATAACCAATGCACCTGCCAGTGCGACCTTCTTCTTCTCCCCACCTGAGAGGTAGTTAACAATCTTATCCTGGATTGCCCCAATGTTTAGCCTTTCAATAACATTTTTAGCAAGCCTCTTTGCATCGGCCTTTTTAACCCCATAATTTAGAGGAGCAAAGAGAATATCATCATAAACTGTTGGGCCAAGTATCTGTTCATCAACATCCTGCATGACAACCCCTATCTTTTCTCTGATCTTTGGATAATCCCTCCCTGGATCAACTCCAAAGACCCTAACCTTTCCATCCTTAGGTATGAGAAGCCCAAGGAGGTGTTTAAGCAATGTGGTCTTTCCACAACCATTTGCCCCTAAGATGGAGACCCTTTCTCCTCTGTTGACGATAAAATCGAGACCACATATCTGGACCTTTGTCATATCAGGATAAACATGGGTAATACAATCGACTTCTACAATCCTCTCACTCTCCTTCATATATTTATTCTCCCCTGTAATTGATCCTGTTTTTAAATCCTCTTAGTAACATTGATTCATAAATCCTCTCACTCGAATCTATCCCCTTGATGATCAAGTGACCAAATGCATTTGAAATATTTTTTATACTTCTCAGTGGATTTCTCCATTGAAATCCTCCCCGAAGATATAGGGCATGCCTGGTTTCTTCAAGAACATCCATAAGTATAAAGATTGAACGATAGGTCAAAAAGAGTGCAGTTACCAGAATGGAGGGAAGGAATCTACCCAAAACAGAAAATATCGAAGGATAAGGGGTTGTGGATAGTAGTAACAGAACCCCTGTTGAGCCCGAGAGAACTTTTAGAAAGACAAGAATGATAAAATGGAGTTGAAGTTTTGAGACAAATATAAATAGAGTAGCAAATATGATAGGGTATAGGGTAAGAGGAAATATTTTCATTGGGAGTCTTGATAGAAAAAAGACGAAGAGCAGTCCAAGATACAGGAGCAAGGTTCCATAAAGGCTTTTCATGATGACAATACCTGATAGGACTAAAAGCATCCCGATTATCTTTAATTTAGGTGAGAGGCGATGGAGAAAACTCTTACCCTCTGCGGCCAGATAATCTAAATAGGATAGCTGAATCATGATCTTTATCAATCCTTCAATTTCATAGATGATCTTTTTCTTTAGAATTTCTTCAATCTAAACTCATCAGATCAGGGCGTAATCTATAAATATATCGGGCAATAAGTGAAGTAATAATCCCCTCCAATAACCATCCAATGAAACTCAATGGTAAAACGATCGAAATAAACCTCTTTAAATTAATCTCTTCCTTCTCATAGCTTATCTCATGCTCATCCCCTCTTAGAAGTTTAAATTCTAAGATACCCTTTTCCCCGTGATGGATCAGCTCCTCATAATGTGGGACCCCAAGTCCTATTACTCCAATCATAGAAAGTGTGGAGATGATAAGGGCTAAAAACGTGGCCATAAAAGTTGCAGGGGTCAATCTCTTTAGAATCTTCCAGAAGATACGAAAAAATAGATATGCAAAAATTCCCTCAAATGAGAGGATTATTGTATTTAAACCAATAACAGTCACTCCACCATGGCCAAAGAGTGCCAGTATCACATTTACCAAAAAAGTGGCAATGAATATAAGCGAAGGCCCAAGCAATATTCCTGATATGGAGGTAAGGTTTACATGATATGCAATCGGAACAATCTCAACAGATGCCCCAAGAACCATAATCCCTGCCATCATCCCGAGCAATGGAAGTCGTCGGGTTATATCCCTTCTCCCTTTAAAGAGAAAGAGAATCCCACCGATTAGAAATGTTAAAACGAATCCAGAGACCCAGAGCCAGAATGGTAAAATGCCATCAGGAAGATGTATGTGAGACATTAATACCTCCTTTTTGACTCTCTTCTACATGCTCTGCAGAACCCGTAGAAATTGAGTTGATGATCCGTCACCTCATAACCTGTCATTTCCTTAACCTTTTTTGACCACTCAGAAACACCACAAAAATCGAGCTCTACCACACTACCGCATTTCTTACAAACAACATGGTGGTGATGGCTTATTAATTCACATAATTTATATTTAATTTTTGATCCATTTATAATTTTAAAGACAATCCCCAGTGATTCAAATAACTCGAGTGAGCGATAAATTGAAGTAAGACCTATTCTTCTTCTTTTCTTAATAAGGGATTGATATATTTCCTTTGGACTGAGAGGAATATCAATCCCTGAAAGTTCACTATATATCAGAAATCTTGGATGGCTCATCCTCAATCTTTTATCACTAAAAATTTTTTTAAAAAGGCCTTTATTTATCATAGATTAAATTCTAAATGAAAATATTTTCATTTATTATTTTAACCCCGTTTTTTAACTTGTCAATGTTAAGTTGGGAGACATCTGAAAAAGTATTAAAAAGAGTTTTATAGACTGGGGAGGTGGGGTGGAAAAGCCTTCGAGCGGATACCTTTGATATTTTGGCAATATTGATTAATACCTTAGAAAAGGTTTAATTTTCTCTTAAACGATTGTAAACAATTTAACTTCCTATTGTCCGCATTCGAAGGGTTTGGAACCCTACCTCCCCAGTGATTGAACGACTTTTTCAGAGGTCTCTTTGGAATTGATTTTATGTAATTAATCTATTATATAGAAAATGGAGATCGAACATCATGAATTATAATGTTTTAAATTTTAAAAAGATTGGCCATCTTATAATTATTGATCTTATTGGTCCAATGAAAGATCCCCAGAAAGTGATTCAACTCTCATACGAACTTAAAGATATCTGTAATGAAATTCAATGGGATGAAGATATACGTGTTGTAATTTTAAAAGGTGATGGGGAGAATCCCTTTTCTATAGGTTCGGATCTCATAGAGAATCTCTTGGGAGAGAATGAAGAAGAAAACCATTTCTTCTCATTAACCAACCATATATCAAAACTTGATAAACCAATTATTTCGGCCATCGATGGTGATGCAATAGATTTAGGTCTGGAGCTTATCATGGCTTGTGATATAAGAATTTCATCCGATAGATCTCATTTTGGATTAACACATATCCAAAATGGATTCATCCCCTGGGATGGAGGGACTCAAAGGCTCTCACGCCTGGTTGGAAAGGCCTATGCCCTTGAAATGATCTTTACGGGTATGTTGATAGATGCTAAAGAATCTTTGAGAATTGGGCTTATTAATAGGGTTATCCCCCATGGGGAACTTATAAATTTCACAATGGATATGGCAAAAGGGATTGCAAAGAAGGCCCCCGTTGCTCTCATTTATGCAAAAGAATCAATCCTTAAAGGCATGGATCTTACACTTGAACAGGGAATTAAACTTGAGGCTGACCTTTATTTTTTACTACATACAACAAGAGATCGTAGTGAAGGTATTATGGCCTTTCGTGAAAAGAGAGAGCCTCTGTTTGAAGGAAGGTAATGATTAAATTCAAATCTTCAAATTAAAAATTGAAATACGATTATGAGTGTTTTTGAAACCCTGATATATGAGAAAAATGATCATATTGCTTATATCACCCTTAATAGACCAAAGACTCTAAATGCTTATAGCATACAGATGCGTGATGACCTCTACGAGGTTTTAAGTGCCCTGCGAGACGATTCTGAAATCAGGGTGGCCATCTTTAAAGGACAAGGGGATAGGGCGTTCTGCGCAGGTGCAGACCTCAGTGAGTTTCTAACCGCACCAGCTCCTACTTCAGCACGTCAGATCCGTTTTGGTAGAGATGTCTGGAGCCTCTTTTTAAGTCTTTCAATGCCCCTCATTGCTGCCCTTCATGGTTATGTATTGGGTTCAGGTTTAGAGATTGCTTTGTTCTGTGATATTCGGATTGCCTCAGATGATGCGAGGTTCGCTCTACCAGAACTGGGATTGGGGATTATCCCTGCTGCAGGCGGAACCCAAACACTTCCAAGGGCGATTGGCCGTGGAAGGGCCTTGGAGATGCTCCTTACCAATCGCTGGTTAAGCAGTGATGAGGCATTCGGATTTGGATTGGTCAACAGGGTTGTTTCAAGAGCTAAACTTATGGATACAGTCGAGGAAATGGCAAGGGTGATCGCCTCTCAAGATCCCATTGCCGTAAGAAATGCAAAGGAGGCAGTTTTAAGGGGATTGGATCTTAGCCTCCCAGAGGGGCTTGAGTTAGAAAAGAGACTCGCATCTAAACTCTTTTTTAAAAAAATAAAAAACATTGAAAAGGAGGGGGGATGAATACAACAGATTTCCTAACCATAGCCAATGCTATCTGCCCTGATAGAGACTGCATCGTTTTTGAAGGAAAGAGATGGACCTACTCTCAGGTCAATGAAAGGGTCAACCAATTGGCAAATGCTCTCAAAAAATTTGGTATAGAAAAGGGAGACAGAGTGGGGATGCTTGAGGTCAATTGTAACCAGTACCTCGAAACCTATTATGCCTCTGCAAAGATTGGTGCCATCTTTGTACCATTAAATTTCAGAGCAAAGAGCGATGAGTTAAGCTATATGATCTCCAATTCAGAGGCCAAGGTCCTTTTCGTGGGTGGAAGGTATTTAAAGATGATTGAGGAGATATCATCCCAGATTCCCACAGTAAAAGATTGTATCTTGTTGGAAAAAGATGGGAATAGAACTTATTATGAGGATTTGATAAACTCATCTTCTTCTGATGAGATAGTTTGTGAAATTGGGGACGAAGATATTACAATTCTTATGTATACTGCAGGAACTACAGGAAGGCCAAAGGGTGTCCCGTTGAGACATAATGCCTTTGTCACTTATGTGCTTGATAATGTTGAGCCTGCAAATCCTGATATTGAGGAGAGAAATCTGCTTACTGTCCCTCTATACCATGTAGCAGGGATGCAGGCAATGCTTTCTGCCATATATGGTGGAAGGACTTTAGTCATGATGAGGCAGTTTGAAGTTAAGCAGTGGCTTGAGACGATTGAAAAGGAAAGGGCGACAAGGGCAATGTTGGTTCCAACCATGCTCAAAAGGGTAATAGATGATCCTGATTTTGCTAAATATGATTTATCCAATCTAAAGGTAATTACATATGGTGCAGCTCCCATGCCCTTTGAGGTGATAAGTAAAGCAATAAAGATGATGCCATGGGTTAAGTTCATTAATGCCTTTGGACAGACAGAGACTGCATCAACAATAACAGCCCTTGGTCCGGAGGATCATGTTATTGAAGGAACAGAGGAGGAGAGGGAAAAGAAGTTAAAGAGGCTTACATCTTCTATCGGAAAGCCACTGCCAGACGTTGAAATAAAGATTGTAGACGAGGAGGGGAATCCATTGCCACCTTTGCAGGTTGGTGAGATACTGGCAAGAGGTCCAAGAATAATGACAGGCTATTGGCGTGATGAGGAGAAGACCCAGCAGGTGGTAACTCCTGACGGATGGCTTCGAACAGGAGACATGGGCTGGATGGATGAGGAGGGCTATATATATTTAGCTGGAAGGGGAGATGACATGATCATCCGGGGAGGAGAGAATATCTCACCTGAAGAGGTTGAAAATGTGCTTCATTCAAATCCCAAGGTTGAGGAGGCAGCAGTGATTGGAGTCCCTGATCCTGAATGGGGACAAGAACCCAGGGCGATTGTTGTATTGAAACATGGAGAGACTTCTTCCCAAGAGGAGATTATAGAATATTGCCGCTCAAAATTGGCCGGATTTAAACGTCCAAGATCTGTAATATTTATAGATTCATTACCCCGTAATCCTATGGGAAAGGTTCTGCGAAAGAAACTCCGTGAGGAATATGGAAAACCTTAATTTATGAAGGAGGTCGAAACTGCAATGGCAAATCAAGTAGGAAAGAGATATGTCTGTAAAAAATGTGGTTCAGAATTTATTGTTACCCGTGGAGGCAATGGCACACTCCATTGTTGTGGTCAACCTATGGAACTAAAAAAATAGATCTTCAAAGCCAATTCAGGAGGTATCAGGCAATGAGTCAGCTTGGAAAGAGATATCGTTGTTCAGTATGCGGGACAGAGATACTCTGCACAAAGGCAGGCGAAGGGAATCCTCTCTGTTGTGATAAAGAGATGGAGGTTCAAGAACCAAAACCCCTTCCCTCCTCAGATTGAATAAGATAAAAGGAGAGATATTATCAAAGAGAGGGCTTTCGATTTAGAGAGGGAGGCTCTCAGGGCTTCGGGTATTATCGAAGAGGAGCAAATCTCATCTTATAAAAATAAACTCGATTTTTTATATCAGGATTTCCTTCGAGAGATCAAAGCTCCTAACGATCAGCTTTCAAAAGCCAGAAACCTCTTCAAATGGCTTTGGGAGAAGAAACCTCAACGTTATAAATCTAATGGCCCTTATAAACTAAGTGAAACTATTGATGCCCAGCTCAGTGAATCTATAGATGCTGTTGGGAATTGCCTTGGTTTGACTCTCCTTTATAATTGCCTCCTCAAAAGGATTGGAATAAAAGCAGAGGCCCTCCACCTCGAATATGCCTTTGATATTGGTCCACATGTTCTGACACTTCTCAATATCGAAGGGTCATTGATAGAGGTTGAAAATATCTTCCCTTATGGATTTGATTATAAAGGACATCTCGATAATCCATCAAAAACAGTATGGGGGGATAAGGAGCTTATTGCTGATATATACCATAGCCTCGGCAATGAGGCCTTTTTAAAAGGTGAATTTGACAATGCCCTTATGTATTATAATCTTTCTATAAATCTAAATCCCCGATACGAAAAGGCCCACCTTAATAAAGCCATCTTAATGGATAAGATAAAGGCGCAAGAGAAATGGAAGGACCGCTATCAGGCCTAAAAGTATTGGATCTTGCAGATGAGAAAGGAAGCTTTACATCGAAGCTTCTCGCTGATCTTGGTGCCCATGTAATTAAAATAGAAAGACCTGGTGGAGATTCTTCACGAAGGATAGGACCATTTTTGGGAAACCTTCCTCACCCGGAGCAAAGCCTATCTTTTTTTTATCATAATATAAATAAATTTGGAATTACACTGAACCTTGAGATGGAGGAGGGAAGGGATATATTTTTAAGATTGGTGGAAAAGAGTGATGTTGTTGTGGAAACATCCCCCCCTGGATACCTCAATAGGATTGGCCTCGGATACGAGGTATTGAGCAAAAAAAATCGAAAAATTATATTGGTATCGATTACTGGCTTCGGTCAATCTGGGCCCCGATCATCATATAAATCATGTGACATTGTTTCCTCTGCCTTTGGCGGTCAAATGAATGTCTCTGGCTCTCCGAAATCCCCGCCTCTTAAACCTTTTGGCGAACAGTCATACTACACAGCATCCCTCTTTGCTGGAATTGGTATCCTATTAGCCATAAGAAAGAGAACCCAAACAGGAAAGGGAGACCATATTGATATTTCTTTGCAGGAGGCAGTCATTTCAAGCTTAGAGCATGTAATGATCCAATATTTTTATGAAAAGATCGTTCCAAAAAGAAGAGGAAGACTCCACTGGAACAACTCTTTTTATATCTTTCCGTGTAAGGATGGTCACATTCTCATAAGTCTATTTCATCAATGGGAGACTCTTGTGGAGTGGATGGATAGTGAAGGAATGGCAGGGGATTTAAAAGACAAAAAATATCTTGATGAGCAATACAGAGAAAAAAATCTAAGTCATATCCTCGAAGTTCTGGAGAGATGGACCAGGACACACAGAGTCGATGAGCTTTTTCAACTGGCTCAACTCATGCGCTACCCATGGGCACCGATCTATTCTTTAGAGGAGGTTTTGGATTCTCCTCAACTGAAAGAACGGAATTTTTTTATTGAGGTGAAGCATCCTGAGTTGGGAAGACTTTTAAAATATCCCGGAATACCCTACAGGTTAAGCCCCTTTGCATTTAAATATTTTAAAAGGGCTCCCCTGATTGGTGAAGACAATAAAAAGGTATATATAGAAGATTTGTCTCTTACGGATGAAGATTTAGAAAGGCTTTCCTCCTCGGGTGTTATTTAGGATTGAAGATGGTTCATGGAATATTAAATGGAATAAGGGTATTGGATTTTACATGGATTCTGGCTGGCCCATATGCTACAAGAATTCTTGCTGATTTTGGGGCTGAGGTAATAAAGATACAATCAAAGAAGGTAATAAGAGGGCCTGAATATAACCTAACGGGGTATTTCAATTACTGGAATCGCAATAAACATAGCATCACACTCAATATGGGGCAACCCGAAGCAAGGGAAATATTTTCAAAGCTTGTAAGAATAAGTGATATCCTTATTGAAAATTTCTCTCCTCGAGTGATTATGAACTGGGATTTAGATTATGAAAGATTGAGTGAGATAAACCCCAATCTTATTATGATAAGTATGTCAGGATTCGGTCAAGAAGGCCCGTGGAAAGACTTTTCAGCATTTGGGTCTACGCTTCAGGCGCTTTCAGGAATGACCTATCTCACCTCTTTTCGTAAGGATTCTCCTCTTGGTATAGGTTATTCCTATTCAGATCTGGTTTCCGGTCTCTACGGGGCATTCATAGCCCTTGCCTCCCTTGAGTATCGATCTCAAATAGGGAAAGGTTTATATATTGATCTTTCAGAATATGAGGCAATATGCTCACTCATGGGTGTAGCCCTCTTAGATGTTTTAGAAAATAAAAGGGATATTTTGCCAGAGGGAAATCATTCATCCTATATCCCCGCTTCGCCCTATGGTTGTTATAAATGTAAGGGAGAGGATAGATGGTGTGTAATTGCAGTATTTGATGAAAAGGAATGGAAAACCTTATGCAGTATAATGGGCAATCCTGATTGGACATTTGAGGATAGGTTCTCAAATTTATCGAGAAGGAAAGAGAATGAAGAGGAGCTTGATAGATTGATTGAAGAATGGACACTAAATTATTCTCCTGAGGAGATTGTGGATATGCTTCAAAAGGCTGGTATCTCTTCGGGTATTGTTCAGAATGCACACGACATTGCCAAAGACCCCCATCTCAGGGCAAGGGATTATTTTGTGCAGTTAGAACATCCCATATTGGGTAAGACCATTTCAGATACATCCCCAATAAGATTTAGGGAAACCCGGAGATCATCATTGAAGCCTGCCCCCCTCCTCGGTGAAGATAATCGATATGTCTTTATGGAACTACTTGGTATGAGTGCAAGTGAATTATCCTCTTATATCGAAAGAGGAATTATCAATTAATCCATCTTATTCCATACAATCTCTCCATTGATGATGGTCATCTCTACTTTTATCTCTTTAAGCTCTTCAGGTGGAAGCTCTGTTGGATCTTCGCTTAAGACCACAAGGTCTGCAAATTTCCCGGGAGAAATAGTTCCCTTCACCTTCTCATCAAATGTTGCCAATGCACCATATTCTGTATACATCTTTATTGCTTCTCGGGGAGAGATTCCTTCCTCAGGTAAAATCCGGGCCCCGGTTTCAGACCTTCGAGAAATGGCACTATAGATTCCTATTATAGGATTGAGTGGGGAAATTGGGGAATCAGAACTCCCGGCAACCCTTACACCGCTCATTTTAAGAGTTGCCAGAGGATATAGATTAAAAAATTTTTCTCTCGGAACAGTCTCTATATAGCGATCTCCATTGTAATAGAGAAAGGATGGCTGGGTCACAACTATAATTCCAGCTGATGCAATACGTTTTGCCAGAGCATTATCACAGACAGAACAATGTTCTATACGATGCCTTGGATCAGGTCTTGGAAAGTTTTTTATTGCAAATAAAACTGCATCGCATGCAGAAAGGATGGGCTCTCCTTCAATGGCATGGAGGATGGCTTGAAATCCTGACCGGTGGATATGAAAAACCATCTCATTCAATTGCTCCCTATCAGGGCTTAGCCTTCCTGTTGTTTCATGGATCATTATCTTCACTCCCTTTATAGAGAGTTGACTCTCATCAAAATGATTTATAAAAAGACCCATCTTATATTCTTTAAACCCCTCCATTCCGAGGGCCATTGAGATTCTGGGTTTTAAGAATCCACCTTCCTTCCATCTCTTAAACATCTTCCATCTGTTGAGATTATTATGGGATGAGGTATCATGAATAGATGTGATACCATGTGCACACAATTCTTCACTTGCCAGTTTTATCCCTCTTTCCATATCCTTTTGATCCAAAGGGGGTATCTTCCCAAAAATGTAATCCCTCATGCCGTAAAGCAATCCTGTTGGTTCTCCAGAAGTATCCCTGTCAATCAATCCACCTTCTGGATCGGGCGTCTCTCTTGAGATACCTAAAAGCCTTAAGGCCAAACTATTAAGCACATGAGCATTTCCAGAGCGATGTGTTAACCTTACTGGATGTCTATCTGTAGCAAGATCGAGGTCCCACCTATTTGGATGTCTCTTCTCTTCTAAATAGAATTCATTATATCCCCTTCCCCTGATCCAGGCCCCTGGAGGTAAGGTATTGGAGAAAGCCTTAATTTTTTCCAGGATATGAGAGATTGAGCGCACATTGTTTCGTGGGCCGAGGTTTAGGGAGAGAAAACTCTCAGCAAGGCCATGAAGATGAATATGAGAATCTATGAAACCGGGCAGAACAACCTTTCCCCTGCAATCGATAACCTCTCCGGAAGCGGCTATCAGGTCTTTTGGATAATCATCTGCACCTAAACCCTCAACTTTTCCATCTTTTATTGCAATCCATCTGGCAATAGGAATCGAGGGATTTAGGGTTATTATCCGACCATTGATCAACAGAAGATCTGCCATAAATATGCTTTTCCCTCCATATAAATTTTAATGATTTCCTCGGGCTTAAGTCAAAACTTTTCGTCATACAAGCAGAAATATCTAATAAAACTCTTTATAAGGTTTGCAATCCTGAGATGGTTAAGGGGTTATTGGAGGACCTTTTAAGAAAAGGTTTTAATACGTTTTTCTAAGTCTTCAATTCTTTCCTGAAGTACTGAAACACGCTGTTTTAAATCTTTAATCTCCCTTTCAAGTTGTTATTAATTGGTATCAGGTCTTGCAATATCACTTTTCTTGCTTAGCCTCTATCCTCTTAATAACTCTGCTTATTGTAGTATAATGCACACCAAAATATTCAGCTATTTCTTTCCCTACCAAACTTTAAGAGTATATAGTCCTTAAGGAATATCTCCTCTCTTTCGTTTCCCCTTGATGTTATGTGATAAACTGCTTCCGGAAATTCTAATCATAATGGTCTTGCCATAATTGGGTAAATAATAATAGCAGCTACTTGTAATATTGCAAGACTTGACCCCAATTATTCTACATATGGGCTATTTTTTGTAAGAAATAAATCAAGCCTCTAAGACCAATGAGAGGCGTTTCCTCCGAATCGAGAGGGGAGAAAACCGCGCTATCAAAAGACATTACCCTTTCAGATACGACGGAGAGGAAAAAGATA
>JBBITW010000077.1:0-16303 GCA_037440525.1 Deltaproteobacteria bacterium | reverse complement strand
TGCCCGCATTCGAAGGCTTTGGAACCCTACCTCCCCAGTCAATTCAGGATTTTTTCAGAGGTCTTAAATTTTTTTCTTGACAAAATTTTTTGAATTGGTAATATGTCAGTTGTCTTACCAATTTCACTCTTGTATCAATATGGGAAAGCAAGAATTGATATCTTTTCAGCCTGTTAAAAGTGGAAAGGTCTCTGAGCTTATAGCCCAACAGATAAGAAGCGCTATCCGCAACGGCATAATAAAGTCAGGGGAACGTCTCCCCCCAGAAAGAGAACTGGTTAAACGTTTTCAGGCAAGCAGAATCTCAGTTCGAGAAGCCCTTAAGGGCCTTGAAACATCCGGGTTAATCACTATCAAGCCTGGTTCAGGAGCCTTTGTGGCTGAAATGGATACAAAGGCAATTAGCGAACCCCTTTCTTCCATCCTTCGTATCCAAAGAACTCCCCTAAAAGAAATCACCGAGGCGAGACTCATTCTCGAACCAACCATTGCCAAATTAGCTACAGAAAAGATGACCTCTGAATCTATTCAGCAACTGGAGCAGAACATCCAAAATGCTTTGAAAAAGGTCAAATCCCACTCTCCATCTACAGTAGAGAATATAGGATTCCACTCACTCCTCGCTTCAGCAACCCAAAATCGAGTCATCAGCCTAACAATAAAGACACTTCTTGATGTTACAGAGGAGATGACACTTGAAATCAAAAATAATCTATCAAAGAGAGTTGAAATCTCAAAGTATGCTATCCTGTTCCACAAAAGAATTCTTGAGGCCATTAAAGCAAAGGATTCCCAGAAGGTTTATCAATTGATGCAAAAACATGTCTATCAAATCTATGAAGGCTTTAAAAGGATAAAAAAAGATTAAAGGAGGAGGAAAATGCCATTTAAAGACCATCGTGATTTTATCGAGACCCTAAAAAAGACAGGTGATGTTATTGAAGTAGAAAAGGAGGTGGATTGGGATCTTGAGATCGGAGCTATCGGCCGAAGGATGTATGAAATAGGAGGACCTTCCATCTGGTTTAAAAAGATAAAGGACTATCCAGAAGGCTATACAATCTATAATGGTTCTCTTGGCACATGGCGTAGAGTTGCAATCTCACTTGGACTTCCTGCTGAAACTCCTGTAAGAGAAATTTATCAAACCTATGAAGAGAGGCTTGAAAAACCTATCGATCCAATTATTGTGGATAATAAAAATGCTCCCTGTAAGGAAAATATTCTTCTTGGTGATGAAATCGATCTTTACAGATTCCCTGTACCGATGATCCATGAAGGAGATGGTGGAAGATATATCGGGACATGGGATCTTGTTGTGACAAAAGATCCTGAGACAGGCTGGACCAACTGGGGTATGTATAGATTTATGATTCATAATAAGAGATGGCTTGCTGGATGGCCTCAACCCACAAGTCAATTGGCTTATCAGATGAAAAAATATTATCTCCCTCGAAACGAACCAATGCCCGTAGCACTGGTTATTGGCTCAGATCCTATAGCACATATGGTAGCCACTGCCCCATTTCGGATAGGAGAGGATGAGGCGAGATTTGCCGGGGCCCTTAGAGGAGAACCTATTGAACTCGTAAAATGTGAAACATCTGACCTATTAATACCTGCACATTCAGAGATCGTTATTGAGGGAGAAATCCCTACAGATCAGATCGTTCCTGATGGCCCATTTGGAGAATATCCAGGATACCGCAGCGGGACAATGGCAGAAGGAGTGGGTTTCCGGGTAAAGGCAATTACATTTAGAAATAATCCCATCCTAACGATCATTGCCCTTGGAGTGCCTATTGATGACAGCTCCATTGCCGCTGCCCTGACAGCAGGTATTGCTATGAAAAGGGGATTGAAACACCGAAACGTTCCAGTCCTCGATGTATATGTTCCACCAGAAGGGGTAACGCACCTTATATATGTAAGTGTAAAAAAAGGAGGCACTGAAGTAGCTCGTGAGGTACTCGATTTCTTTACAGCTCGAAGGGTCATGGTTTCGAAGGTGATTGTGCTTGATGAGGATGTGGACGTATTTGATAACGCTCAGGTTATTCATGCCTTTGCTACAAAATGTCATCCCGCAAGAGGCATTCTTGTGGAGCATTATGAAGGAAGGGCAAACTCCCTTACACCATGCTATAGCCCGAAAGAGAGGGAACGTCTCAAGGGTGCATCTGTTGCATTTGATGCTACATGGCCACCTGATTGGCCTGAGGAGATCATCCCTGTAAAGGCCTCTTTCAAAACGATTTACTCTAAGGAGATTCAGGAAAAAGTCATCCAAAATTGGAATTCATATGGTTTCAAATAGGAGGAATTTATGAAGAGGGAATATCAGACATTTGTCCGTCAGTTTAAAGACCTTAAGGAAGGGAAACAGGAACTCTTTATCAAAGACCTTACCCCTGGGCCTCGAAAATATGATACAAAACATGTCCTTGCAGAGATTTCGAGTAACCCTGAAAAACTCCCTGATGGAGATATCTTAAGGATTCGCTCAGAATCAGGATCTATTCTCCCAAAACCATGGGCAATCAGGATTCTTCAAGAACTATCTGAATCCATTCCCGGTAAACCCTGGGAAGATGTCTACAGGGCTTTGGGAACAAAATGAAATAGCTTCTTATTGAAAATCTTTTGAGGAGTTTAAGGAATGAAAGAACTTAGATCAACGGAGAAATTGATTATCACTGTTGCACCAACAGGAGCCTTTCAGGGAAAAGAGGCAAACCCAAATCTTCCTGAGCAACCTGATGAGATTGCAAAGGCAACCTATGATGCTTGGAACGAAGGTGCTGGAATCGTCCATATCCACGGAAGGGATAAGTCTGGAAAACCGACAAGCGATCCAGATATTTTAAAAGAGATTGATCAGAAAATTAGAGATATGAAGTGCGATATAATTATTCAACACAGAACGGCTTCAGATTATATACCTCGTTTGGGGGCTGATAAAAGGATAAAGGCGATTGAAATGAATCCTGAGATGGCATCTCTTGATATCACCATACCAAGGATGATTACTTTTGGAGGGAAAGAGAATATTTATATAACAACCCTTCCTGAGATTGAGTACGGGGCCAAAGTAATGCTTGAGAAAGGGATAAAACCGGAGCTCGAAATTTTTAACCCTGTTGTTATGGAGGATGTTTATTACCTTATAGAGAAAAGTCTTCTGAAAAAACCATATTGGATCAGTTTTGTAATGGGAATGCGTAGAATCAATCGGGCGTATATGCCATATTCACCTAAATTACTTATGCAATTGGTCGATACACTGCCTCCGGACTCAATGTTTACAGTTATGGGTGTTGGGTCAGATGAATTACCAGCAACTACACAGTCAATTCTTCTGGGTGGTCATCTTAGAGTAGGATTTGAAGATAATATCTACTATAAGAAAGGTCAATTGGCAGAAAGTAATGCTCAATTGGTTGCAAGGGCAGTTCGAATAGGGAGGGAATTGGGCTGCGAGATTGCTTCACCAAATGAGGCAAGGCAGATGCTGGAGATTCCACCGTTATCATAACGGTCTCATTATTTTTCTGTTTCTGATAGCTATGTATTAGTGAGGAAAATTGTCATTAGGTTAAGGTTAAGAAAGCGGTTTTGTATGAGGGAAAAGGTTATGGCCAAAAGATTTAAATACATAAGACCTGACCTATCGACTAAACTGGCATCTTTACCTTAACCACAAAACCAAACACTTCTTTATAGCATTATGAGAATAGAAATTCACACAACACCTGTTGATTCTTACTCCAATTAGAGAAAGAGACTATAAATGAAGATAGATGTTTTCCCCCATATCCTTCCCCCTAAATATAAGGATGCACTTTATAAGTCTGCTCCATCAGGTTTCTACATCCAGGATGTTATTGAAACCCTTCCAACACTTTATGATCTCGAGCATCGATTCAGGATAATGGATAAGTTTGAGGGATTGCTTCAGGTACTTACACTGAGTTCACCACCAATTGAAAAGATAGGCGATATAAAGAAGGCTATTGATTTGGCAAAATTGGCAAATGATGAAATGGCAGAATTGGTCCTTAAATATCCTGATAGATTTGTTGCCGCAGTTGCATCTTTACCAATGTTGGATATTGATGCTACTCTAAAAGAAATAGACCGGGCAATAACGGACTTAAGATTTAGAGGGATTCAGTTAAATACACCAGTGAATGATAAACCACTTGATTCGGCAGAATTTCTTACAATTTATGAAAAAATGTCCCAATATAATCTTCCCATATGGATTCATCCTGTTAGGGATGCTGATTTTACAGACTATAGGACTGAGAAGAGGTCAAAATATATGATCTTTCATGTTTTTGGTTGGCCATATGAAACAGCAGCAGCAATGACCCGTCTGGTATTTAGTGGAATCCTCGAAAAATACCCAAATTTGAAATTTATTACCCATCATTGTGGAAGCCTGGTTCCATATCTGGAACAAAGGATCATAGGTGCTTACGACCATGCAGAGATGCTCCGGGGGGCAAAGTATAAGCAGGGCTTAACTAAATCGCCCATAGAATATTTCAAGATGTTCTATAATGACACCGCTATCTACGGAAGCACACCAGGACTGATGTGTGCTTATGCCTTTTGTGGAGCTGACCATCTCCTCTTTGGCACTGATTTCCCTTACGATAACCAATATGGTGAAAGATATATCCGGCAGACAATAATATCCATTGAGCAGATGGATATCAGCGATCTTGAAAAGAGGATGATCTTTGAAGACAATGCAAGAAAACTTTTACGCCTCCCCATCTAAGGGATAATAGATAACCCCGCCCTGACCAGGCGGGGTATTCCGCCCTACTTTTTTATAAAAGAAGGAGCACTGAAGGTGAAAGAAAATCTTAAAAAACAGATTATAGCCCGTCTAAAGGATAAAAAATTGGCCCTTTTGGTCATTGATGTACAGAACGACTTCTGCCATAGTGAGGGGTCATTTGCCAAAAGAAAAGCGAAGCTTTCACATGTTCAGAAAGTTGTTCCAAGAATCTCTTCATTTATTGAAAGTTTTCGTGAATTAAGTCTCCCTGTCATTTTTATAAGAACAATACATAGTGATTGGACCAATTCTCCCTCATGGCTCAGAAGAATGGGAGGGATGGCTGAAAAATTCCCTGTCTGCTTACCAAATACCTGGGGGGCAGAGTTTTTTAAAGTGAAACCAAAAGGGAATGAATATATCGTTACGAAGCACCGTTATAGCGCCTTTGTTGGAACAGATCTTAATCTCATCTTAAGAAGTAAGGGGATAGAGACACTTCTTCTCACAGGTGTTGTAACAAATATCTGTGTCGAAACTACAGCACGGGATGGATTTAACCTCGATTACAATATTATCCTTGTTGAGGATTGCTGTGGTGCCTATCTCATGGCTGAACATCGATCGACTTTGAATAATATAAGTAAATATTTTGGAATTGTTTCTGATTCAAACTCCATTATTAAAATCTTAAAAAGTATTAAGGAATGAAGATGGTATGGATGAATACTACGATAAGGAAGTAGAAACGGCACCTCGTGAGGTGATCGAGAAAATTCAATTCACAAAATTGAAATTACTGCTCGATAAAGTCTATCGATCTAATCCATTTTATATCAAAAAATTTAAAACATATGGGGTAAAGCCAGAAGATATAAAGAACCTCAATGATATTGTGAAGCTTCCATTTACATCAAAGATAGAATTTCAAGAGGATCAAGAAAGAAACCCAGTCTTCGGGACAAATCTTACCGAGCCCTTTGAGAATTATACGAGGTACCTTCAAACCACAGGAACAACAGGAAAACCTCTAAAATGGCTTGATACAGAGGAGAGCTGGGACTGGAATGCTAAATGTGCAGCCATGTGTCTCTGGGCAGCAGGGGTAAGGGCATCTGATATCGTATTTTTCCCTTTTGGGTTTGGCCCCCATGCAGCCTACTGGGGACTCTATCAAGGTGCACTTAAGATTGGTTCACTTGTCATCCCTGGCGGAGGATGGGATACAATTCAGCGTCTTGAGTGTATTATGGAGAATCGGGTGACAGTAATATGTTGCACTCCTACCTATGCACTGAGATTGGCTGAAGTTGCCCACGAAAGGAATATTAATCTTAGAGAATCCTCTGTAAGGATTATTGTTGATGGAGGAGAACCAGGGGCATTGATCCCCATTATAAGGAAAAAGATTGAGGATATCTGGAATGCAAGATTTTTTGATTATATCGGTTTGACAGAGGTAAGGGCCCACTCCTTTCAGTGTGTGATGCAAGAATCCTCTGTCCATATCATTGAAAGCGAATTTATCCCCGAGGTAATCAATCCTGAAACAGGGAGCCATGTAAAAGAAGGAGAGACAGGTGAATTTGTTATCACAAACCTTGGACGATCATGTTCTCCTGCTATCCGTTATAGAACCGGGGATATCGTTAGATTTAAAAAAGGCATTTGCCCCTGTGGTAGGACATTCAGGATGCTTGATGGAGGAATCCTTGGAAGGAAGGATGATATGATTATTATAAGGGGATTAAATGTCTTCCCATCAATGGTTGGAAATATCATCCAGAAATACTTAACTGTTGGGGATGAATATAGAATAGTTGCTTATACCAAGGGAAGCTTAAATGAATTAAAGATACTCCTCGATCTCTCAGAAGAGAGTAGAATCAACCGAGAAAGGATAGAAAGAGAGATTGCATTGGATATAAGGTCAAGCCTTGAGCTAAGGGTAGAGGTTGAAACCGTTTCTCCAAATACCCTTGAGAAATCAGACTATAAATCCAGACGCTTTATCGATAAAAGGGATGTCCGTTAAAACTTGGAATGGAGCTTCAATTAGCTCAAGGTCATGAAAGGAGGTGATACAAAGATCACTTCTATGGTTTGGTTATAATAATGAAATTTCCAAATGTCCAAAACTTAAAAGGAGGTGAAAAGAAATGAAAAGAAATTTTTTATTCATCCTTACTGCTTTAATATTTATAGGATTAACTACAGCGGAATTATATGGCCAAGTAGAGAAATTATCATTACCAAAAACACTTACCTTTGCCACTCACAAGGTCGGGACAACATTCTATGCTACTGGTTCGGGTCTTGCAAAGGTTGCCTCAGACCATTCAGGGATGGTTGTGGTGGTATCACCAACTGCAGGACCTCCTGCCTGGGTACCTTTGATGAATAATACAGGTAAACCCGAAATTGGTATCATAAGCTCTGGGGACGCATGGCAGGCTTACACAGGAAAGATTGCTCCAGCCCCTCTTGTCCCTGGTGACCCACGAACCAAATCTCCTTACACCCCAAATCCAAATCTCCGTTCCTTGATGATGGGCACATCTCTTTACAATGGCTTTCTAGTAAGAGCGGATTCACCAATAAAAACTCCTGAGGATATGCGTGGCAAGCGCTTTACCTGGGGATACCCTGGCTTTCCGCCCAATATCCCCCCTGGGCTCGCAGGACTTGCCATGGCAGGATTAACAATCAATGATGTGATTCCAGTGCCGGTTCCTGAGGTGGTTGCCGGGGTTCAGGCCCTGATAGAAGGTCGTGTTGATGTAGCCATGGCTGCAGTAGGTATGGGAATTGTTGCAGAGGCTGATGCCAAAGTAGGTGTTAGATTTCTTCCTGAATCAATGAAACCCGAAGCCATCAAGATAGCCCAGAAGATAATGCCAGGTATTGACGTCGGCATTGTAAAGGCTGGTCTTCCTGGGATTAAAGTAGATACCCCTATCAAGAAATATGGTATAAACATCATCTCATCAACCCATATGCCTGATTATGTAGCTTATGTGCTTGTAAAAACCTGGTGGGAATATCATAAAGAACTCTGGCCTATTCATGCCCAGCTTAAAGGGTGGGCTCCAGAACTCTTTGTTCAGAAATTGGCAACCATCCCTTACCACCCCGGGGCTATCAAGTTCTATAAAGAGAAAGGGGTTTGGACTGAAGAACAGGATAAATGGCAAGAGATACTGCTTAGAGGAGAACTTCCCCTTCTAAAAGAATAGATAACTCTTAAAGAAAGCTCTGAAAAGGTTCTGAATGGACTTGTGAGGTAGGGTTCCAAACCCTTCGAATGCGGACATTAAGAAATTAAATTGCTAACAATAGTTTAAGAGAAAACCAAGCATTTTCAGGGTATTAATCATCAGTGCTAAACTATTAGAGGTATCCGCTCGAAGGCTTTTTCACCCCACCTCCCAAGTCTATAAGACTCGTTTTAAATTCTTTTTCAGAGGTTTCTTAAACTATGGAAGGCCTCTTCTTGAGGCCTTCCATAAAGACCCGAGCTTATAATCATGGAAAAAACTGAATCCGGAATTTCCCGTTATCGAAATCTAAAGGGTGGCTGGTTATTTTTAACCAAGTCAATTCTCATTTCTATACCGGTGGTGGGTTGTTTCTTTATATTAGACATTCCCTTCTACCTCAGATGGGCTATTATGAAAGAACAGTATTTTGGTCTATTCCTTGCATTATTGCTCAGTTCAATTTTCCTTACTGTTCCACCCACCCAAAGCGCATCAAGAGAACGAGTCCCGTGGTACGATATGATTCTATCCACCCTAAGTTTTTCAGTGGGTCTTTATTTAGCCATTTTTTATCCAAGAATTTTGGAAAAACTTGGTGTGATCACTCCCTATAGGACCATTCTAAGCACTATAGCTATTTTTCTAATCCTTGAGGGACTAAGACGTCTTACAGGTTGGATCTTAGTGAGTCTCGCTCTTATCTTTATCTTTTATGCTCGATTCACCTGGCTAATTCCTGGTATTTTCACAGGACCTGGAATTCCCTGGCCGAGACTATCCAACTACCTGTTTTTTTATCCCAATGCCATGCTTGGCACCCCTATTGAGGTTCCTGCGTGTATTGTTTTTGCATTCGTTGTTTTTGGGGATATGCTATTTGGAGTTGGTGGTGGTGAATTCCTCACAACTGCGGCTATGTCAATCTTTGGCAGGTTTCGGGGAGGACCAGCCAAGATGGCAGTTGTTGCCTCATCTCTATTTGGAACTATTTCAGGAAGTGCAGTTGCAAATGTGGCCGCAACAGGAGTAATAACAATTCCCCTTATGAAGCAGACTGGATATAAACCCCACATCGCAGGTGCAGTGGAAGCAGTGGCATCAACTGGAGGACAATTAATGCCTCCAATTATGGGCGCAGCTGCCTTTATTATGGCTGACTTTATAAATATGCCATACCGTGATGTGGCCATTGCTGCCATACTCCCTGCCATACTCTATTATATCACTGTCTTCGTCCAGGTAGACCTCGAAGCCGGAAAAACAGGACTTCGGGGATTGCCAAGAGATAAATTACCCAGTCTAAAGGGAGTTTTGGGAGATAGCTATCTCTTTCTCATACCCCTCATCGTGATAATTTATAGCCTTTTCATCAAATCTTTATCTCCGGAAAAATCAGCACTCTTAGGTGCACTATCAATATTTTTCTTAAGTTTTTTAAAAAGAAAAACCCGCTTTTCTTTTTCATGGCTTATTGAAGCATTAGAAAAGGCAGGTCGTGGTTTACTTGAAATAGGACTTATCGTTGCGACAGCAGGTTTTATCATTGGGGTTATACACTATACAGGAGTAGGTTTTCTTCTCACAATGTCTCTTGTCAGTTTAGCTGGCGGGAATGTCTATGTATTGATGTTAATCATCGCAGGTGTTGGTATTATACTTGGGATGGGAATGCCTACTACCGCTGTGTATATTCTCCTTGCAGTTCTTCTTGCCCCTGCACTTGTTCATCTCGGTATAGGAATACTTGCTGCCCACCTATTCGTCCTCTATACTGGTATGCTTTCCATGATTACACCACCTGTTTGCCTTGCTGCATATGCTGCTGGATCTATAGCTGGTGCAAATGCCATGCGCACAGGCTATTCAGCAATGCGACTTGGAATTATAGCTTTTATAATACCCTTTCTCTTTGTCCTTTCCCCTGCATTATTACTTATGGGCTCTTTAAAAGATATTATCTCAGCTACAGTTACTGCCATTATTGGTTGTTTCTTCTTAGGATCTGGAGCAACTGGTTACCTCTTTCAGGAATTGAGCTTGCTGAAAAGGATGCTTATAGTAATCGCTGGCATCGGCCTTTTGATTCCAGCCCAGATTCAGATTTTCGGTATCGGTTTTATAACTGATATTATAGGTGGTGGTCTTGGACTGGGGCTTGTCATTTTTGAATGGCGTAAAAGATTAAATAGAATTGAGAAATCAAATGAGAAATAATTTAGAGGAGAAATCTAATGAAGATCGATATCTTTAATCACATATTCCCAAAATCATTTTATGAAAAGATGCTCAGTATTTTACCCGACGCAAAGGATATAAATAAGCGAGTAAGGAATATCCCCTGTATCGTTGATCTTGATGAAAGATTCAGAATCATGGACAGGTTCGAAGACTATGTTCAGATCATATGTATTGCCAATCCACCAATTGAAACATTTGGCCCTCCTCCAATTTCTAAAGAGATGGCAAAACTTGCAAACGACGGAATGGCAGAGCTTGTTCAAAAATATCCTGACCGCTTTCCTGGTTTCATAGCTTCATTGCCAATGAACGATCCTGAAGGAATTATTGAAGAGACAGAACGGGCGATAAATGATCTTGGTGCTCGGGGTATTCAGGTATTTACAAATGTCCTTGGTAGGCCTCTTACAAAGCCAGAAACCATGCCCCTATTCGACCTCATGGCAGAATTTGATCTACCCATATGGATACATCCTGCAAGAGGGGCTGATTTTTCGGATTACAAGAGCGAACCAAAGAGCCACTACGAGATATGGTGGACATTTGGATGGCCCTATGAAACGAGCGTGGCTATGGCACATCTCGTCTTTTCCGGCCTTTTTGATAAACATCCAGATATCAAGATCATCACCCACCATATGGGTGGGATGATCCCTTATTTTGAGGGACGAGTTGGGCCAGGTTGGGATCAACTTGGAAAAAGAACTTCAGATGAAGATTATACTTCTCTTTTGAAAAGACTTAAAAAGAGACCCATCGATTATTTCCATCTCTTTTATGCAGATACGGCCCTTTTTGGTGCGAGGGAGGCAACCATCTGTGGACTGAAATTCTTTGGTTCGAAAAAAATATTATTTGGTTCAGATATGCCCTTCGATCCTGAGAGAGGCTCAGCCTATATCCGCTGGACAATAGAGATTATAGATAGCTTGGATATTAGCGACGAGGACAGATACGCCATCTATGAAGGCAACGCCCGAAGCCTTCTAAAATTAAAGTAATGTCATTATTTTATTAAGAGACCTCTGAAAAAATAGTGGTTGGTTTGAAGGTTAAGGCTAAGAAGCCAGTTTTGTTGATAGGTTAGGCAATTGGTCTTTCTGCCACAGGTGGGTCCGCCTCTGGTGGAAAAACTTCCTTCACCCATTCACCTTGCCTAAACCGGCTTCCTAACCTTTGCCTTAACCTGAATATTTTCATTGTTCGTGGGAGGCCAAGTGGCAATGACAATTGATTACAATCATTTAAGAGAAAATTAAGCATTTTCAAGGTATTAATCAATGGTGCCATATTATTATAGGTATTTGCTCTTGCCTGCCTCAGGCAGGCGAAGGTTTTTCCACCCCACCTCACCTTTACAATTGACAAAATAAAAATAACTTAATAAAATTTACTCGGTTCGATGAAAAGCTATGTCTTTGAGATAAAAAAAGGGGCCTTCAAGATTCATACCTTGGTTCAGGAATTGGGGGAAGATCTTTTGGTGTCTATATGGGGGGGAACAAGGCCTCATATTGGGGCAATTGGTATAGCTGTTCCAAGACCGAGTCTTAGAGATTCAAAAAAATGGAGTGCTACTTCATCTAACTTTACCTTCACCGGTCATAAAGAAGACATCCTTGTTAAGAAGATATCAGAAAGACTTGCCACCCTTCTTAGAAGGAATGTTGTTGTCACAGCAGGGATTCATTGGGACAATCTAAGCCCGAGAGAAATCAAGATGCTCGAAAAGATGGTGGAGGAGATACCCAAAAAAATTTTAAAAAAGATAGCCCCTATTCCCCGATCTAATATAAAGGAGGCAGGAGGGAAATCTGAATGAAGAATATAATAAAAGGATCGGAGATTTACTGGAATCCAGTAATAGAAACACTCCCAATTGAAAAATTGAGGCAGTTACAACTTAAAAAATTCAAAAAGATCCTCAAGTGGGCATATGAAAGATCTAAATTTCACCGAAAACTCTACCAAGATGCTGGCCTTGAGCCTGAAGATATTAAGACCTATGAAGATGTATTAAAGGTACCTAAGGTTGAAAAGGCTATGATGAGGGATATACAGAGAAAGGATCCTTTTCCATATGGAGATGCACTCTGCGTCCCTCTTGAGGATGTTACTGAATTCCGTCAAACAAGCGGAACAACAGGGATACCTGTCTATCAGCCCGATACATGGCAGGACTGGGAATGGTTCTCCGAATCATGGGCTTATATTCTCTATTCCCATGGGTTTAGAAAAACTGATAGAGTATTCATCCCTTTTGGATACAATATCTTTATTGCCTTCTGGGCAGGCCATTATGCAGCGGAAAAGATTGGTTGCGAAGTTGTTCCTGGAGGAGTTCTCGATACAGAGGCTCGAATACTAAAGATTCAGGAGCTTCGAGCAACCGCAATGATGGCCACACCAACATATGTCCTTGGAATGGCTGATACAGCAAGAAAGAAATTGGGTATTGATCCAGCCAAAGACCTTACCATCAGAAAGATCACATGCGCAGGAGAGCCTGGGGCAAGTATCCCGTCGACAAAAAAAAGGATGGAAGAGGCATGGGGTGCAAAGGTTTATGACCATGTAGGCGCCACAGAAATCGGTGCATGGGGTTATGAATGCACGGCTCAACCTGGTGGCCTCCATGTAAATGAAGCATTCTTCCTCTTGCAATTAGAGGATATCGAAACAGGTGAACTCATAGAAGAACCCGAAAGAAGGGGAAAGATCGTTATTACTGCCCTCGATCGTATGGCCCAACCATGTATTCGATTTGACTCAAAGGATATAGGAGAATGGGCAAAAGATCCCTGTCCATGTGGAAGGACCTTCCGTCTTATCAAGGGAGGAGTTGTTGGAAGAGCAGACGATATAACTAAGGTTAAAGGTGTTCTTCTCGCCCCTTCTGCTATAGAAGAGGTTGTTCGCTCCATCCACGGATTAAGCAATGAATTTGAGGTGATTGTCACAAAAAAAGGTGATCTTGATGATATCACACTGAAGATTGAAATATTACCTGACGAAGAAAGGAACCGTGAGTCGATTCTAAATCAACTTAGAGACCAGCTTCGACTAAAGACAAACCTTGGTTATAATATTGAAGTCCACCCATACAATTCTTTACCCCGCTATGAGGTAAAGGCAAAAAGATTTAAAGACCTAAGAAAACAAGGTTAACATTTTAATATTAAAATTCCAGGCACCTGCCTGCCAGTCGGGGGAATATAATCGAGAGCAAAGAAGAACTACCTTAAATAGAATCTAATTCACCGCTTCGATTATGCATTACAGTAAAAGAAAATATACTATTGGCAGGTTATAGAAAAAATGATATAAATAAATTGGATTAATGATAAAAAAATGAAGGAGAAGAAGAGATGATTAAAGGAATTTCAAATATGGCACTGGTGTTATTATTAACTTTCATCCTTTTTTCCCAGGGATTAGCGAGTGAAGGGAAAGAAGCTCGGGATACCAAAGAAAGTTTGATTCGAATTGAAGAACGTATGGTGACAAAGGATGAATTGAAAATAGAATTAAAAGAGATAAGGAAAGAAATCAATACGGTTAGGGCAGAATTAAAGGGAGATATAAATTTTGTAAGGATTGAATTAAAGGATTTTTTGCTCTGGGGATTTGGGATCACCTTCGCCGGCATTTTTGCTCTTATTGGATTTGTACTCTGGGACAGGAGAACTGCCCTGGCCCCAGCTATAAGAAAAAATAGGGAACTTGAGGAACGGGAAGAAAGAATAGAGAGGGCATTAAAAGAATTTGCTTTAAAGGATGAAAATTTCAGAGAGGCTTTGAAACGTATTGGATTGCTTTAAAGGAACTTAAATTTTTGAAATTTGAATTTATTTGAGTTTTTGAAAAGGGATAAAAATGAATCGAAGAGATTTAAAAAGGATGGATGCCCGAATTAAAACTATTAAAAAGGCGGCTCAGGAATTAAAAGAAATCTCAGGAGGTATTCAGGCGATTGACCAAAATGCAGAGCGGATACTTGCCTCTGTTAAGATGCTTGAACTTAACATCAGTGACGTTTTGGATCTCAATAACTGATTTTAAATCCATCACTATTTAAAAATAACAGCCATTTTATAAATCAATCATTGAAAGTGTCTTTTAGTAAGACTTATAGAGAGTTCTGAAAAAGTCCTGAGATGACAGGGGAGGTAGGGTTCCAAACCCTTCGAATAAGGACAATAAGAAGTTAAATTGTTTACAATCACTTCAAAGAAAATCAAGCATTTTCAGGGTGTTAATCATTAGTGCTAAACTATTAGAGGTATCCGCTCGAAGGCTTTTTCACCCTACCTCCCCAGTCTAAAAGAATAGTTTTTAATAATTTTTCAGAAACTTCTTATAAATCAGGTATGCCGTAAAGTCAGAAGGTTAATGTTAAAAAGACCAAAGACATAACCATATTCCCGAACTGGAGTCCTTGCCCTAACCTTTAAACCCAGTATCTTTTATCTTTTAGTTTCAGAGTTTGATCCATTTAGGGACAACGACAATTCCAGACCCAGTTACTGTGAATCGCTTTGAATCCTGATCGAGATTGTAACCAATTTCCATCCCCTGTGGTATATGAACTTCACTATCAATAATTGCCCTTCGAATCCTCGCATATCTTCCAATATCAACCCCCTCAAATAGGATTGAGTCCTCAATCTCAGTATAACTGTGAACCATCACCCTCGGCGATATTACAGACCTCTTAACGATCCCCCCACTAATGATACATCCATTTGATGTAATAGAACTAATTGCAGTTCCAACCCTTCCTTCCTCAACGATGACAGTCTTAGCAGGGGGATATGGGGGTTGATATGTGTGAATGGGCCAATGAGGATCATAAAGGTTTAGCTGTGGTGTCACATTCACAAGATCCATATTAGCCTCATAGTAAGCATCTATAGTCCCAACATCCCTCCAGTAACCTGTTCCCCCTGGATCTCCAAGCCTGAAATCAAAAGCAAAAACCCTGTCTCTTTTAATCATCGCCGGAATGATATCCCTTCCAAAGTCATGACTCGAGTCACTTCGGGCATCTTCAATTAATCTCTTCACCATGATTTCGGTATTAAAGATGTAGATTCCCATTGAGGCAAGAATTCCTTGAGGATCTTCGGGTATGGTCTTTGGTTCCTCAGGCTTTTCCTGAAATCCTGTAATACGCCACTCCTTATCAATCTCAACCACACCAAATTCTCTTGATAGACTCCGATCCATGCGAATGACAGATACAGTAAGATCAGCCCCCTTCTCAAGATGAAAGGCTATCATCCTTTGATAGTCCATTTTATAGATATGATCACCAGAGAGTATGAGAACAACATCAGGCCTTTCTTCCTGAAGTGTATAGATATTTTGATAGATTGCATCAGCAGTCCCCTGATACCACTGATCACTAATTCTTTGCTGGGCAGGTATGACTTCTACAAACTCTCCAAGGGGGGCTGAGAGAATATTCCAACCCAGTTGAATGTGACGGTGAAGCGATATTGATTTATATTGGGTGAGCACATAGATCTGGCGAATATTAGAATTAATACAGTTAGAGAGGGTAAAATCGATTATTCTATAAATGCCTCCGAAAGAGACAGCAGGTTTTGCCTGATCTCGAGTTAGTGGATAGAGCCTTTCCCCCCGGCCACCCGCCAAGATCATGGCAAGGACCCTTTTCACCTTACCCAACGACACTTAATTCCTCTCAAGAAGTTCTTTGATCTTATCCTTCAATTCTTTGAGGTCGCTCGATTTTGTTACATAAGCATCAGCTGCCCATGTCATAAAATCCTGCCTATAATCAGGATATGAGGTATTAAGGATAATGGGGATTTTTCTTTCCTTGCTTAAAATCCTTCCGAGGGCTTCTAATCCATTCATTACTGGCATGACGATGTCGAGGACAATAAGATCAGGCCTTACCTCTTCCAACCTTTTGATGGCCTCTTTCCCATTTCGGGCTGTAATCACTTCATAACAATCGGCCTTAACCTATTCTTCATAAAGT
>JBBITW010000076.1:0-16381 GCA_037440525.1 Deltaproteobacteria bacterium | reverse complement strand
CATAACCAGAAAGAAAAGCTGACATGGTTTACGATCGATTGAGTCAAAATCGACCCCCTTTCTTGATCGTCCAAAGGATATGAAAAACCTTTTCAACTTCTTATGTCGACCATGTGGGATGGCTATCCCTTCACCAATACCCGTAGATCCAAGTTTTTCTCGTTCAAGGATAACCTGAAGCAGATCATCATAAGATGAAACCTGACATGGTTCTACCAAGACATTACATAACTCTCTTAGGATTGAACGTTTATCCGAACCCTGAAGATCTGGAACAACCCATTCCTCCTTCAGATAATCGGTAATCTTCATCTCATTTTCTCCAATAAAACCCTTTTCAAGATTGAGGTTCTACCAGGATATACTCGCTCTCCTCTCTATAGAGCACATTCATCTGCTCGGAGGCAGAATTGATAAAAACTAAAAATGGTTCTTTAGAGAGGCGGAGCTGATCGAATGCCTCTTCAAGTGACATAGGCTTTGCCATAATACTTCGCTTTCTGATCTTTGAAATCATGTCAAATTCATCACTATCCTGAGGGGTGCCTTCTTTAGCAGAAACAGATCTTTTTGAACCTTTTGTGTTGACCTTTTTCTTATTCATCTTCTCACGTCTCTGCTTTATCTGTCGGCTCATCTTTTCAACCATATTATCAATTGCAGAGTAAAGGTCATTATTTCTTGCCTGACTATTGAGGGTCATTCCATCTCCAGTGATTGTGAGCTCTGCAATATGACGGAACTTTTCCGAAGAAAGAACAACATGTACATCTCTCGGATTCTCGATATATTTTTGTAATTTTTGAACCTTCTCCCTTACATACTCCTTCACACCTTCATCCGTCTCCATATGTCTAAACGTTACTGTCATCTGCATCCTTCATCCCTGCCTTTATTTGAATCAATATATTATAAATGCCTTCTTCTTTCACTTGAAGAAAGGATCTTCATCATCTCACGATATTTAGAAACTGTCCTTCTTGCTATTTGGATATTCATCCCCCTCAGTATCTTAACAAGCTTTTCATCACTATAGGGTCTTCTCGGATCCTCCCTGGCAATGATATCTTTAATTATATTCTTTACACTTTCTGACGAGATCGCATCCCCTTGAGACGATGGTATGCCAGCATTAAAAAAGAATTTGAACTCGTAAATACCCTGTGGGGTGTGCATATATTTATTATGTGTAACACGGCTTATCGTAGACTCATGCATCTGTATATCCTCAGCCACATCTCTGAGGACCAGGGGTTTGAGGTATTGGATTCCATTATCCAGAAAATCCCTTTGAAACTTTACAATGCTTTTGGCCACCTTGTAAATTGTCCTTTGGCGTTGATCAATACTTCTGATCAGCCACATAGCAGAACGAAGTTTTTCCTGGATATATCTTCGATCCTCATGGAAGGCCAAACGGTGCTCGCTAAGAATCCTTCGATAATATTGATTTACCCTAAGCCTTGGAATACCTTCATCATTGAGGTATACGACATACTCCCCTTCAATCTTATAAACATATACATCAGGGATAATCTCCTGGGCCACCTCTCCACCAAATGCCCTTCCAGGTTTGGGTTCGAGTCGGGAGATTAAAGCTATAGCTTTATTTACCCTTTCAAGAGAGACTCCTAATCTTTTTGCCAACAACATATTGTTGCGGTCTTTTAAAAGCATAAGATATTCTGAAACAATCCTCTCTGCAACGGGATCTCTCTCAGGTAGTTGTTCAAGCTGGATCAAGAGACATTCCCTTAAATCCCTCGAAGCAACTCCCACAGGATCGAACTGTTGTATTTTGCGTAATACCTCCTCAATCTTTTCAACAGGAAGGTTTGTCTCTGAAGCGATCTCTTCAAGGTTAATCTTTAGATATCCATCCTCATCAAGATTCCCAATGATGAATATCCCTACCCTTTTCTCCTCTTCGCTCAAATGAGATAGTTGAAGCTGCCAATAAAGATGATCAAAAAGGGTTGTTCTTTTTGTAATGAAGTTTTCAAAGGATGGCTTCTCCTCCCCATCTCTATCCTTCTCACTTACCCAGGAGGTGAGGTTATAATTCTCCAGGTAATTCTCCCAATCAAATTCATCCGAACCCTCTCCCTCACCCTTCAACTCAACAGGCTTCTCTATCTCTTTGGAATTCTCTTCTACCTCCTGAAAAGAGGGCTCTTCCTCAGAAGATTCCCTTACCTCCTCGTCCTCCTCAAGGAGGGGATTCTCCTTCATCTCCTGACTGATCATATCCACCAACTCCATCCTTGTTAGCTGAAGAAGACGTATTGCCTGCTGGAGCTGAGGAGTGATCACCAATTGCTGGGCAAGCTTGGGTGCCTGTTTAAGTTCTAATACCATCTTCCAATTCTAAGGGTCCCTTATCTTTATCGGTTTTCTCCTTCTTCTCTTCCCTCTTAGCCCGAGGTCTTCCCGAAAGTCTGAACTTATCTCCAAGATAGATTCTCTTTGCCTTACGACTTCTTGCAATCTTTTCTGGAGTGCCTGACTCCAGGATGTGCCCTTCATTAAGGATATATGCTCGATCACAAACCCCCAAGGTTTCTCGAACATTATGATCTGTAATTATAATTCCAATCCCCTTTGATTTCAATTGGCGGACAATACCCTGAATATCTGAAACTGCTATAGGATCTATCCCTGCGAAAGGTTCATCTAAGAGAATAAAAGAAGGGCGAAGCACAAGGGCTCGAGTGATCTCTACACGCCTCCTTTCTCCTCCTGAAAGGCTATATGCCTTCTGTTTTCTTAGATGGGCGAGCCCAAGTTCATTGAGCAATCCCTCCAATCTTTCACTTCTCTCCGTCTTTGGAATAGATAATGTCTCCAAAATGGCCATGAGATTTTCTTCCACAGTGAGCTTTCTGAAAACTGAGGGCTCTTGAGGCAGGTAGCCTATTCCTTTTCTTGCACGCAAATACATAGGTAGGGATGTTATCTCTTCATCATTTAGATAAATCCTTCCTCCATTTGGTTTAATCAACCCCACAATCATATAAAAGATGGTTGTCTTACCTGCCCCATTTGGACCGAGCAATCCTACAACCTCTCCTCCAAAGACTGTAAGGCTAACATTATCCACTGCCTTTTTATGACGAAATGATTTTGTCAAATTTTCACAAATAAGTTGTGGCTTCATCTCCTCGATCCATTGAATCGTTCAATCCTTTTATCATCTATTTCCCTTTATCATCTTTGGAAGTCGGGGTTATAGTTGTTGTGACACGGCCTCCCTTCCCACCTTCTACATAACTTCGCTCTTCATCAATCAAATAGATCACCCTCTCCCCTCGGATCACATTATCTCCCTGGCGAATGACAGAATCTCCCTCGAGGACGATCTTATTTTCGTTCTGATAAAAGGTAGCCTTTTTGCAGGTAGCCCTTCGATCCAGTTGAATAATCTTTACATTGCCTGTGGCCACAATCTCTCTTAACCTGTTCGTTTCGTTATCATAGTGGACAACCAGCATATCAGCGTAAAGTGTCATGTCCTCCTGCTTTGCAATCACATTACCCTTAAAAGTAAATTTATTCTGTTTCTGATCGCCCTCTGCAGTATCTGAGGTTATATCAATGGGTGCCCTACTTGGACTGAACCCAAATCCCTTTCCTGAAGAAACCCCTTTGCTTTCCTTTCTGCTCACAGCCTTCTTCTCCTGGGTTCCACCTGAAACAGAAACCAAAAAGAAGGAAAAAAGGATAATAAGAATAAATATAAATCTTCTAAGGCTCATCCCTTCCCTCCCATCCATTTAGTCTTCACTTCATCTAATATCTTGAATTTCTTTGCCTCCATATCTATCCACATCCCTTTTCCTTTCATTCTGATCTGTTTTCCCTCCATTTCAACGAGGTCATGGGTGATCACCTTTTTAGAGAGATGTTGATAGGAAATAGAATTTGTCTTTAGGCTATAGCCATCACTCAGGCTGAGGATTACATTGCCCATCAATCCCATATCCTTCGAATCTTGGTTGACCTCTCCCCGATCTCCTGAAATCAAAATCACCCTTCCGTCCCTTGTATAATAGGTAACTCTGACCTCTTCCAAGAGAATAGTATTTCTCTCCTGATACTGGTTTATTGACTTTGCCTCAAGCTCCCATGTCTTTCGACCATCCTTATCCTCACTCAATCTTATCTTCTCCAATCGCATCTCTGCCCCACCGGTTGATATATTTGGGAGCTTCTCTTCATCAGAGCCATCTCTCTTCTTTATATTTAACCAGAGGCTTGTAAGGACAATTCCCAAAACTAATAAAATTGAGAAAAATATAGCAAACTTTGCCTTTTTCATAACTAAAAAACTCCGGCCTTCAGGAGGTCATGGAGATGTATGATACCAACAGGTCTCCTATCATTAGGATGATCGAATACAAAAAGTGATGTAATCGAATATTCCTCCATCCTTTTTACAGCCTCAGAGGCCAGTGCATCCCTCAGTATCCATTTAGGGTTACGGGTCATCACTTCAGATGCTGGACGATTGAGAAGATCTTCAAATCTCTCAAGGGCCCTTCTCAAATCTCCATCTGTAATAACACCTACAAGATATCCTTCCTCATTACGAACCCCTGTCACCCCCAATCTCTTTGAGGTTATTTCAAAGATTGCCTCCCTCATCAATGTCTTTTCCGAAACCATTGGGAATGCCTCTCCGGTATGCATAAGGTCTTCAACCTTAAGTAGAAGCCTCTTACCGAGTGTTCCTCCAGGATGAAGAATTGCAAAATCCTCTTCCCTGAAGCCCCTCTTAACCATCAATGCCACTGCCAGTGCATCTCCCAGGGCAAGGGTGGCTGTTGTGCTTGCTGTTGGTGCGAGACCGAGCGGGCATGCCTCTTCCTTCACATGGATGTTGAGGAAGATATTTCCTGCCTTTGCTAATGTGGAATGTTCATTTCCTGTAAGGACTATGAGCTGGTTTCCAAATCTCTTAATGAGTGGGAGAACTTCTAAAAGCTCCCTGGTCTCTCCGCTGTTTGAGATGGCGATAACTATATCCTCTTTGTTTAGCATTCCGAAATCTCCATTCATACCTTCAGCAGGGTGGAGGAAGAAAGAAGGTGTCCCGGTGCTCGCAAATGTTGATGCAATCTTTCGACCTACCAAACCTGATTTGCCCATTCCCATAAGCACAACCTTTCCCTTACAATTGTAGATCAACTCAACTGCCTTTAGGAAACTTTCATCGATTCGTTCTGATAGCTCTAAAATCGATTTGGCTTCAACCCTTAAAACCCGCTTGGCCTCCTCAATGATATTCACTTCAACCGGCACCTCTGCTGACCTCTGTTCAATATCCATTAACTGCTCAATATCTTCTTTCAAGACTCTCCTATTTCCTTTCATCCTTCTCCCTCTTTCCAAGGTTTTTTTGTCTTTGTCTCTTTATCATTCCTCTCCCTCCAGGATTCTCACCTGCTCTTAGTGAGGCCTTAATAAATTCCCTGAAAAGTGGATGTGGATCGAGGGGTTTAGATTTAAATTCAGGGTGAAACTGACAACCTAAAAACCATGGATGATCCTTTAATTCTATGATCTCCACAAGATTCTTATCCTGAGAGATCCCACTAAATTTAATCCCTGCCTTCCTTAGAATATCTAAATAGGCATTATTAAATTCATAGCGATGTCTATGTCTTTCGTATATCAGTTTCTTATTATATGCTGAAATGGCGAGGCTTCCCTCCTCAAGCCTGCATGGATAGAGCCCCAATCTCATGGTTCCACCTTTTGGTGTCCCCTGGTCTCTTCGCTGGATAACATTATCTCGATCAATCCATTCTTCAAGAAGATATATAACCGGATGTGGTGTTTGTGGATCGAATTCTGTGCTGTTTGCTCCCTTTAGACCCGCGCAGTGTCTCGATATCTCAATCACTGCGCACTGCATCCCCAGGCATATTCCAAAAAATGGTATCTTCCTCTCCCTCGCAAATTGAATTGTCTTGATTTTGCCTTCGATCCCCCTCGTCCCAAAACCTCCAGGAACAAGAATCCCATTGACTCCCTCAAGCAATTTTTCTGGCCCTTCCTTTTCAATCTGTTCTGAATCCACATATCTCAGATTGACCTTCGCATCATTTGCTATGCCACCATGGACCAATGCCTCCGTAAGACTCTTATAAGATTCTACAAGGCTTACATATTTCCCCACAACTGCGATAATCGTCTCTGTGCGGGGATGCTTTATCTTCCTGACTATCCTTTCCCATACCTTAAGATTTGGCCTACCTGTCCAGATATTAAGCTTTTCAACGATCTTATCATCAAGTCCTTCCTCATGAAATACAATTGGAACCTCATAGACAGTCTCTACATTTCTTGCTGTAATCACCGCATCCTTATCAACATTGCAGAATAGGGCAATCTTTGATTTGATTTCAGGTGAAAGCAAACGGTCTGTTCGGCAGAGAAGAATATCAGGCTGGATACCTATCTCACGAAGCTCCTTGACGCTGTGCTGGGTTGGTTTGGTCTTGAGCTCTCCTGCTGTCTCTATATAAGGGACAAGCGTAAGATGAATGTAGAGTGTATTCTCCTTACCCACATCACCTCTAATCTGACGGATCGCTTCAAGAAAAGGAAGGCTTTCAATATCACCAACCGTTCCTCCAATCTCAACGATTACTATGTCACCATCCTGAGAGAGGTCAAAGATCTTTGCCTTAATCTCATCTGTTATATGAGGAATTACCTGGACAGTATTGCCTAAATATTCTCCCCTTCGCTCCTTTGAAATCACAGAGTCATAGATTTGTCCGGTCGTAAAATTATTCTTCTTCGATGTCTTCACATTTGTATAGCGCTCATAGTGTCCTAAATCAAGATCAGCCTCTGCTCCATCATCGGTCACATAAACCTCACCATGCTGGTAAGGATTCATAGTCCCTGGATCTACATTTATATAAGGATCAAACTTTATAAAAGAGATTTTTAGCCCCCTTAATTCAAGAAGGGCACCAATTGAGGAGGAAGCCAATCCCTTTCCGAGGGATGAAACAACTCCACCTGTGATGAAGATATATTTTGTCCTCGCATTTGCCAAAGATCCTCCCCCCTTCACCAATAGAAATTCTATTTTCCTAAAAATCTTTCTATCAATTCAGAACCATTTTCTATAAATATACCACTCTGCCTTACAGAGATTTCATCAAAGCCCTCAATACCACACCCTTTTCCTTCAGAATCTGAAGAATAAATCGCAAATGGAACAGGATCATCTGTGTGTGTTCTTATTGATATCGGGGTAGGATGATCAGGTAGTATGAGTATCCTGTAGCTTTTAAATCCCTTTATCCCTTTTAAAATTGAACCAACTACCTTTTCGTCAAAGGCCTCTATGGCTTCGATCTTCAATTTCAAATCTCCCATATGCCCTGCTTCATCTGGAGCTTCAACATGGAGATATACAAAATCCTTCTCCCCAAGACCCTTCAGAGTATATTGGGCCTTACCTTCATAATTTGTATCGAAATAACCTGTTATACCAGGGACATCCATAACCTCCAGCCCTGCCATCACCCCTATCCCTTTTATAAGGTGAACAGCAGAAATCACATATCCCTCTATCCCGAACCTCTCTTTAAGGGTAATCATCTGTGGGCGTCTACCCTGTCCCCACAGCCATATAGAATTTGCTGGCCTGAGCCCCTTTGCCTCTCTAAGTATATTAATGGGATGCCCCTTAAGAATCCTTTGAGATTCACTCATCAGGTTAAGAATCTTTTCTGAAGACCTTTTCTTTTCTGGAAGGTAAGGTGAGATCAACTTTCCGATGATGTCGTGTGGAGGTGTAAGATCAAGCCTTTCAAGATCTGAAAACTTTTCTATACCCTTCTTCATAACCATGAGGTGCCTATAACTTACCCCTGGATAGAAACGAATCTCTTCTGTACCCAACTCTTTATCGAGGTCTATAATAATCTTCCTTGCCTCTGAATCAGAGATGTGATCAGCAGAGAAATCCTCCATAACCATATCGCTTCCCAGTGGATTAAGGGTAACAAGATTACAGCGAAAGGCAAGATCATTTTCCTGCAGATGGACACCGAGACTTGCAGCCTCAAGAGGGCCTCTGCCTGTATAAAAACGCAGTGGATCATATCCAAATATCGAAAGATTCGCTATCTCACTACCAGGGGTAAAACCATCAGGAATAGTCCTAACCAATCCAACCTCCCCATGCTCGGAAATCCAATCCATATTTGGTTTTCGGGCTAACATCAATGGAGTCTCCCCTTTAATCTCATCAGGGTAGTCTGCCATTCCATCCCCTACAATAATTACATATTTTGTCTTCACCTTTTCCATGCTTAATTATTTAAATATACTAAAAATTTTTAAATGTCAAATAATATAAGCAAAAGTTATGCCAATTTTAAAAAGGAGGAATTCCATCTTTATAAATTTAGGTATTTGAGCACAGCTTCCTTTTTAGGAGGAATAGAGATGGGTTTTTCAGAAATTCGTATTGCAGTGTCAGGGTCTTTAAGACCATGGCCGGTAATTGTTAGAACCAGGACATCGCCTTTCTTAAAAAATCCCCTTTTATGAAGTTTCATAACCCCTGCAAGAGAAGCAGCAGAAGCTGGTTCACAGAATATTCCCTCGAGAGCTGCCATCATCTTATATGCTTGAATTATCTCTTCATCGCTTACCATTTCAATCAATCCTCCTGATTCATCTCGTGCCAAAAGGGCCTGCTTCCAACTGGCAGGATTTCCAATACGGATTGCTGTGGCAATTGTCTCGGGCTTCTCCACAATCTTACCTCTAACAATTGGCGCGGCCCCCTCTGCTTGAAATCCCAGCATCTTTGGAAGCCCTCCGCATCTCCCCTTTTCCCAATATTCTTTATAACCCTTCCAGTATGCTGTGATATTTCCTGCATTTCCAACTGGCAGACAGTGGTAAGTAGGTGCAAATCCGAGCTGATCTATGATTTCAAATGCAGCCGTCTTCTGACCCTCTATCCTGTAAGGATTGAGGGAATTTACAAGTGTAATAGGTTCGCTCTCGGATATCTCCTTAACGATGCGGAGTGCATCATCGAAGTTTCCTTCAATCTGTATAACTTTTGCACCATGCGCAATTGCCTGGGATAGCTTTCCGAGGGCAATCTTTCCTTCAGGGATCAAAACATAGGCCTTCATTCGGGCTTTTGCTGCATATGCTGAAGCAGAGGCAGATGTATTTCCGGTTGAGGCACAGATTACTGCCTTTGAATCCATCTCCTTTGCAACTGAGACTGCAACTGTCATTCCACGGTCTTTAAAAGAACCTGTCGGGTTAAGACCTTCGTATTTAAAATATATCTCCATCCCGGAGACAATCTCTTTTGCTATATGAGATGAGGGGATAAGAGGTGTATTACCTTCAAGCAGGGTTACTATGTTCTCTTCCTTCTTTAAAGGGAGAAAATCCCAGTATTCACGTATTACTCCACGCCACATCTTACCCACCCCCCATTTATTTGATTTCAAGATTATAAATACTCATGAATTTGGAAATCTTTATAAACCTTTATCATTCAAGCTGATTTTCCACACGAATAAAAACTGTCTTTCCCCTGATCACTTTTAGTTTATCAATCTCCCTCAGGGCCTTACGTAAATTCCTCTCCTTTGCCTCATGTGTCATCATGACTACAGGGACAGCTCCATTTATTTGCCTTCCTTTCTGAATGACTGCTGAGATGCTGATATTATTCTTGCCCAAAATTCCAGATATTCTCGATAGCACCCCTGGCCGGTCAATCGCCGAAAATCTCATGTAGAAGGGCATTGCCACTTCGTCCATCTTCTTAAGGGGAATCCTCTCCATAGAAGATTCCTGATAGGAAAGAAGTGGAACACGCCGGCCAGAGGCTTGAATAAGGATGTTTCTCCCGAGCTCCACCAGATCGCTCACGACAGCACTCCCTGTTGGCATCTGACCAGCACCCTGACCATAAAATAGAATAGGACCGATTGCATCACCCTTGATATATATAGCATTGTAGACACCCCCTATGGTCGAAAGGAGATGACCTTCTGGAATCAACGTTGGATGAACCCTTGCCTCAATTCTTCCTTCATCCATCTTTGTAATGGCCAGGAGTTTGATTCTATAGCCAAATTCCCTACCAAACTCTATATCAAGAGGTGAAATGTCCGAAATACCCTGGATAAAGATATCAGAAAAATTTAATGTTGTCCCGAAGGCAAGACGGATTAGTATTGCAAGTTTGTGGGCAGCATCTATCCCCTCTACATCCAAAGTAGGATCAGCCTCGGCATATCCCTTTGCCTGCGCCTCTTTCAATGCCTCCTCAAAATCACTTCCCTCCTCACTCATTTTGGTAAGGATATAATTGGATGTTCCGTTTAGAATCCCGAATATTGATTGAAGTTGGTTTGCCACCAGACCTTCTTTGATGGAGCGAATCAAGGGAATACCTCCCCCAACCGATGCCTCAAAGTTCACATCAACACCAAACCGATTGGCCTCCCGAAAGATTTCATCTCCGTGCTGAGCAAGAAGTGCCTTGTTAGCAGTCACTATATGTTTCTTCTCTCTTATTGCTTTGAGTATATAAGTTCGAGCAGGTTCAATCCCTCCGATCAATTCCATTACGATTTCTATCTCAGGATCCTCTATCACATCTTCTGCCCTTGAAGTAATGACCCCAGGCTTCAATCTTATCCCCCTGTCCTTCTTCAGGTTTATCTCAGCAATCTTCTTTAAGACAATCTTTGCACCCATCCTTTTCTCTATTAGCCTGGAATTCATCTGAAGAATCTTTACCACCCCTGCCCCAACAGTTCCAAGGCCTATAAGACCAACATTTATCTCCCTCATTCCTCCCTTCTCCTTTAATAATTTTGGTTCTTCTCCAATTTGGTTGCTAAAAAGGATTCTCTGACAGAATCGGATCCGCCTCTGGCGGAAAGTATTTTTTATTACATGGAACTGATAACGCACCCCTTCTTATCTGGGATATTAGTCCATACCTTTTTGAGATATTTGAAAAAGTATTCAAAAAAGAATTTTAGACTGGGGAGGGGGGTGGAAAAGCCTTCGAGTGGATACCTCTAAAGGTTTAGCACTACTGATTAATACCCTGCAAATGATTGATTTTCTCCTAAATGATTGTTAGCAATTTAACTTCTCAGTGCCCACATTCGAAGGTTTTGGAACCCTCCTCCCCAGTCTTTCAACGACTTTTTCAGAAATCTCTTTTTTCCCCCTTGACCCCTTGAATCCCTATCATCTTAGCAACCTTTTTGGATATGATTCATTTATTTAAGGCCTTCTTTATTCCTTTTACAGCCTGTTTTATACGGGGCTCATTCTCTACTAAGGCAAACCTCACAAATCCTTCCCCACATTCACCAAAACCTATCCCTGGGGAAACTGCCACCTTACCTTCCTCTAACAGATGCTTTGTAAAATTGATGGAACCCATCTTCTTAAAGGCCTCTGGTATCTCTGCCCAGACAAACATTGTACCTTTTGGCTTCTCTATCTCCCAGCCAATCCTTTTTAGCCCATTGATAAGTGTATCCCTTCTCCTCCTGTATATCTCAACTGTTTCTGCGACACAGTCCTGATTCTCATTCAGCGCTATAATGGCTGCTATCTGGATTGGTTGAAAGACACCATAATCAAAATAACTCTTGAGCCTTGCCAGTGCTGAGAGCATCTCAGAATTCCCCAGGGCAAAACCCACTCTCCACCCAGGCATATTGTAGCTCTTAGATAGAGAGAAGAACTCCACACCAACCTCTTTAGCACCTTGAACCTGAAGCAGACTCGGTGCCTTATATCCATCGAACACTATATCTGCATAAGCCAGGTCGTGGATGACCATCATTTTATGCTCCCTTGCGAAGGCAACAACGTCTTCAAAGAAATTTATATCCACAACCTTTGTTGTTGGATTGTGGGGAAAGCTTATGATCAACATCTTTGGGTGAGGCCAGCTCTGTTTTGTAGCTGTGAGCAGCCGCTCAAAAAAATCCCCTTCACCAACCAGTGGAACTGATCTAAGATCTCCTCCTGCAATGACAACTGAATAGGCATGGATAGGGTATGTTGGATCAGGAACAAGGACAACATCCCCTGGCCCGAGGGTTGCAAGGACAAGGTGTCCAATCCCCTCTTTCACACCAATCGTTACAACACTCTCAGATTCAGGGTCGAGATCAACATCGTAGCGTTTCCTGTACCAATCGGTAATTGCGAGCCGAAGTTTATATATTCCTTTTGAGGCTGAGTAACGATGATTCCTCGGATTCTTTACAGCTTCTATCAGCTTGTTTACAATATGTTTTGGTGTGGATAGGTCGGGATTTCCCATGCCCAGATCAATTATATCCTCGCCCCTTCTCCTTGCCTCTATCTTTAACTGGTTGACAATGCCGAAGATATATGGAGGAAGTCTCACCATTCGATGAAATCCAGGCCCCCCATTTCTAAACAAATCCATATCTCTCCCTTCCTTTCCAATAAATTATGTTAAGGGTTAACATACTTTAAAGGGCTTTTCAATTCTATTTCATCCTATAGTTGCAAGTTCAAGTCTTCCACGCCACCTCTTCATCACCATATCTTTCAGCAAGGAATGCGAAGCTCGATCGAGGAGAGGATCTTCTTCAATCAATCTAAAGGCCTCTCTTCTTGCCTGAAGCAATATCTTTGCATCTCTAACTAAGTTACCGACTCTGAAATCAGGAAATCCTGATTGCCTAATACCCATAAACTCCCCGGGTCCTCTCAGTTCAAGGTCCTGTTCTGCAATCTGAAATCCATCGCTGGTTCTCTCCATTGCCCTGAGGCGGACCTTGGCCTCTTCAGAGGATCGATAGGAGAAAAGAAGTATACACTTTGAAGGATAATGGCCCCTTCCAATCCTCCCTCTTAGCTGATGAAGTTGGGAAAGGCCGAAGCGTTCTGCGTGCTCCACCACCATCACCGAGGCATTGGGAACATCAATCCCTACCTCAATCACTGTGGTTGCAACTAAGATCTGAATTTTACCATCCTTAAATTCCATCATGACCGCCTCTTTCTCATCGCTCTTCATTCGACCGTGAAGAAGAGCTACTTTAAAATCCTTAAAGACATCCTTCTGAAGATGTTCTGCCATCCTGGAGGCATCTTTCAGGTCAAGCTTCTCTGACTCCTCCACAAGGGGATAGACGATGAAAGCCTGCCGACCCTTTCTCACCTCTTCATTTAGAATTTGATAAACCTTTGATCTCAACGATTCATGATATACTCTTGTCTCAATCGGCATCCTTCCAGGTGGCATCTCATCGATCAGAGAAACATCAAGATCACCATAAATTGTCATGGCAAGCGTCCTCGGAATGGGAGTGGCTGTCATGACAAGAACATCAGGGTTTAATCCCTTCTTCTTCAGCATAGCCCTCTGGATTACTCCAAACTTATGCTGTTCGTCAATTATTGCAAGGCCTAAACTATGAAATTCAACCTGTTCCTGGATTACTGCATGGGTCCCAATAACGATTTGAACCTCATTATTCTTAATCCTCTGATATAGAGCCTCTCTTTCTGACCCCTTGATGCTACTTGTAAGTAGCGAAACACTGACCCCTAATGGTTCTGTCCAGCGATGAATGTTCAGGTAGTGCTGTTCTGCAAGAACCTCTGTGGGTGCCATGATTGCAGACTGATAACCACATTCCACTACCCATAAAGACGCAAGAAGGGCAACGATTGTCTTTCCACTTCCCACATCCCCCTGGATGAGCCTGTTCATTGGATGGGGTTTCATCAAATCCTCCTTTATCTCCTCAAAGGCCCTCTTTTGTGCACTTGTCAACTCAAATGGTAAGAGTTTTAAAAATTTCTGAACAAGGAAACCCTCGGGTTTGAATGAGATTCCCTTCTCTATAGATACACCCCTCTTCTTTAATGCCAGCCCGAGTTCGAGAAAGAAGAATTCGTCAAATATAATACGCCTATGCCCTTCAGAATTCTGAAGATTTAGCATATCGAGGGAATCTCCATCTGAAGGAAAATGCACCCTTCTTAGCGCCTCTTGAAATCCTATTAAGTTCTGTCTTTTGATTATTTCATCAGGGATTGGACTTGATAATTCTTCACCATATCGGTCCAATATATTCTTCATCAACCTCCTCATGGTCCTTTGATGGAGTCCTTCAGTCTCAGAATAGATTGGAACAATCCGTTTAAAATTTATGTAATCATCTTCGATATTCTCATCAACCAGTTCAACATCCGGGTGATGAATCTCTTTTTGAAAATTGAACCACCTCACCTCTCCTGAAAATATGAGCTTCTGCCCTTTTTTAAAACGTTCTCTAAGATAGCGTTCGTTCCCTTGAAACCACTTCAATGTAATAACTCCGCTTCCATCCCCAACCACGACCTCAAATATCCTCTTTCTTCGATTCTGGTAAAAAACAAATCCTGAAATTATAATCTCTCCAAAACCTGTCTCTTTCCTGCCGGCCTTAAGCTCAGAAATCTTCTTTAAATCCCTTCTATCCTCATAGCATCTTGGTAGAAAGTAGAGGGCATCTTCTACCGTATGGATACCCTTTTTCTCAAAGATCCTTGCAAGCTTTGGCCCCACTCCCTTAACATATTGGATAGGGGTTTGAAGCGGTTCTCTTATACTCTTTGGCTGCTTTATTACCATAAGTTGCTACTGTTCAGATATAACTATAATATAGACCTTCTTGCAGAATGGACATCGAATCTCATTATCTCCGGCTCTCAGATCCAATCCTTCATAAGAGACCACATGATCGCAGTAAGGACATCTATTAGGAAACCTCTGGACTATCTCTTCTTCCAATGATCTCCCCATTTCATTAAAATTTTATCCCCCTAATAATCAATATAATATATCATCTATAATCTTTAGGCAAATTGTTTATAATGGAGTAATCAATTTTGGATCATCTCAATAAATTTGCTAAGATGATAGGGATTAAGGGGTCAAGGATTCGAGGGGAATGCTTAAGAATTACAAAGAGTTAAAAGTTTGGCAAAGGCTATGGAAGAAAAACAACTGTAGAATATATTAAAAAGGAAGCCTGTAACACAGGAAATATTCATCTTCTTCTTTCATGGCTTCATGGTTTCCTTATGAGAGATAAATATATTGAACTATTTATTCATGGTTAATTCTTTATCAAAAAACCGCCTTCATGCCAATAAAATTTTTTGGGGTCTTCCTTATTTAATCTTCTCAATAAAGTCTTTTGCTGCTTTCATGGCGTCTTTAACAATATCTACTCTGTTTAAGAGCTTTCTGTAATAGCCAGCTATGTGAAGTAAATCATAAAGGGATTCAAATTCCTTTAAAAGTTTCCCGTTATGGACTGCAAGATATTTCTGTAAGGCTTTTCTATATCCATCTACAGACTTTGGTAACTCTTTTTTTGTCAAACCCTTATTTATTAAAGCCTCATCAATAGACTCTAAAATGGCAAGATAAGCTATTCCAAATGCCTCCCTAACAGGCTTTATATCGGTATAAATACCATTTTCAATAGTAGCTTTTCTAAGTATTTCCTTTGCATTATTCAAATATCTCAATGCCTCTTTCATACAAAAAAATTCTACTTAAAACATTTAGGCCTGTCAAATATAAGGACATCTAATCCCTCAAAACTTCCTATATCCCCCTCTTTTCTAAAGAAATTCCCATATCCCCCTCTTTTCTAAAGAGGGGCCAGGGGAGATTATTTTTTTATTCCCTCCCAGCCTCCTCTTAAAAAGGGGAAGAGTAATTAAGGCGCCTCCCTTTAAAAAGGGAGAAAATATATTTCCCCTCTTTATTTTTTTTGTTCCCCTCCTTTTTAAGGAGGGGTTAGGGGAGATTATTTATAATCCCTCCCGACCTCCCTTTAAAAAAGGGAGGTGAATTTTTGCCCCTTTAGAAAATGGAGGGGTGTTTGGGAGCCCTTTAAAAAAGGATGAGAATTTAGAGCTCCCTTTAGAAAGGGGAGGAGATATTGGGGCTCCCTTTAGAAAAGGAAGGGAATTTATTTCCCCTCTTTATTCTTTTGTTACCCTCCTTTTTAAGGCCCCTCTTATTACCCCTCCTTTTTAAGGAGGGGTTGGGGGAGATTATTTTTAGGATTGTCCATACCTTGGAAGAAGGGAAAACGAAATATTAACCTTCCCACTCTTCAGATTCATTTTAAATAATTTCTCACAAGTCTCTTAAGGCTTTAAATAGAGAAAAAATCCTTTAATTAAGTCAAAATGCCTAAATTTTACTTCTTCTTTTCCAACTCTTTCTTTATACCTTCAACTTTTTCTCTAAATTCCCGAGTGACTTCCTCTGATTGTTGGGGGCTTGTAATAATAT
>JBBITW010000075.1:0-16554 GCA_037440525.1 Deltaproteobacteria bacterium | reverse complement strand
GCCCGTAAGGCGTGGCAATTTCATAGATTCCTCGCTCCGCTCGGAATGACAATTTGGTAAAGATTGCTTCGCAATGACAATTTTGAATCGCTCAATTTAGATAGAATCTTTTTTTATTTTAAAAGCAAATCCCATGCCACTTCTTTAAAGCCTTTAATTTATTGTATTTTAAAAGGATTACCTTTTAGGAGATATTTAAACCTTAAACAAAATTGTTTTGGGAGTAACAAATTTGCACGGATTAAGATAAACCCATTAAACTTTAAATTATCAACAAAGTTTAATGAAATCTGATTTTATAATCCGAAATAAGCAGATTTTACATCAGGATTTTCCATCAATTCCTGAGAAGTCCCCCTAAGAATAGCACCTCCATTCTCGAGGACATAACCGTAATTGATGATGGGCAAAATTGGACGGGCATACTGTTCTGATATCAGGATGGTTATCTCTGTTTGCTTATTTATATCTCGAATTGCCTTGGCAAGCATCACTTCCATCAAAGGGCTTAAACCGAGAAGCGGCTCATCGAGGAGTAGAAGTTTGGGCTGAGCCATTAGAGCACGGCCTATGGCCAACATCTGCTGTTCCCCACCACTTAAAAATCCCCCTTCTCTATTCTTCAGCTTTATCAGGGCTGGAAAGATGGTAAATACATAATCCATCGTTTTTTTTGCCTGAGACTTGTTTGCTAAATAGCTACCTATCTTTAGGTTTTCGAGTGCACTGCTTTCAGGGAAAATCCTTCTTCTCTCTGGGCAGAGGATTATCCCTCTTTTAGCCCTCTCGCTCGGCTTCATATAAGTTATATCCAGATCATTGAAGAGTATCCTACCGAGGACAGTAATCCTCTCTCCCCCCTTCATCTCTTCCTTCTTCTTTACCTCCAATATGATCCCTGAAATGGTATACATCAAAGTGGACTTTCCTGCACTGTTTGCTCCAAAGACTCCTGTTATTTCACCTTCTTGGCATTTCAAATTAATATTGTTTATAGCAATAGAATTTTCGTAAAATACCATAAGATTTTGAACTTCTAACATCCTTCTCACTCACTCCTTTAATTGAATTCCCCCTCTCCTCCAGTGAAGGGGCTGTGTCGTAATGCTGAGGCTTTAGCCGAAGAATCTATGTTTTATAAGGGTTTGAATTCTATAGATTCCTCGCTTTGCTCGGAATGACAGAAAAAGGAGGCTCGGAATGACAAAAATAGCATACATCTCATCACCTCATTGCGACATAGCCCCGAAGCAAGGAGAGGGGTTTTATTATATCATTTTTTTGGTTTTGGCATTACCTCTTCATATAATTCTTCATCAACAGGATGCCCCTTTGCAATCATCTGACGATATTTGATCATATCGATGACATCAGAACCTGCGGCCTTTCTAAAACGGAATGAAGTCATCCCCATATCATATTCTCCATATGGCATGGCACTCCACCAATACATCAACGGCCCCCTATCGAAGTCAAAATTTGCCCTCTTCCAGCGCCTAAGGATTGCAAATGAAAGAGCAAGGCATCCAGGATAGAGATTGACATAGGTCCAAACAACCTCATTAACCGCTTGATCGAGCTGAGACATGTCAGTTTTGCATTCTTTGACTATCCTTTTTGCCTCCTCCAGTTCCTTATCCTTCTTGAACTCTCCATAAACAATCTCACCTGTTTCATCGAGCCACCTATCAGTAATAACCTCAGGGTTTCTGATCCACTTGCCATCCTTTTTCAGAACAGGCACCACCCTGTGGATATAGTTCTTACGAAACATCTTATAGGCACTCCACTGCTCACAGGATGTGCTATTCCACACAGCATCCTCATATGTCCAGCAGACAGGTTTAAACTGCAAAGCACCTCCCATTGCCGCTGAACCATGCAGAGGTCCTATCTGGCCAAAAGTGGCCAGATCAGAGGCTACAGTTAAATCACATGGACCACTAATCTCCTCACCACCTGCAAGGCTTACTCCATTGACCCTTCGAATAACAGGTTTCTGTGCGGTCCATAAGGATTCCATCGCATGCCAATAAAGCATCATGTATTGGCTTGTATCAAATGGTCTCTTACAATAATATTCGGCATATTCCACAACGTTACCACCTGTGCAGAAGAACCGATCTCCAGCACCAGTAAAGATGATTGCCACTACACTCTTATCATGTGCGGCAATATTAAAACCTGCTGCTGCACCTTTCACCATCTCCAGTGTATATGAATTTCCTTGAGCTGGATTATTGAGAATGATCCATCCTGTATAAAGGTCTTCGATCTTCTCCCCTGTCTTCGGGTTTATAAGAGGTCTCTTTTCGTAGACGGTGCATGGAGGTTTATCCATTGTCCCCAGATATTTTGGGTCAGCAAAGGCATGATCAAAGATTGCATCTTTTGGCATTCTCTTAATATATTCTAAAGCCATATCTCATCCTCCTTTTCGTTTTTTTTAATTTTTATATAATTCTTAACCCGAACCTAATCTCTAAATATCTTCTGAAGATCACCCCCCTTTCTCTATTATGGTGCTCCAATTATGAGCACCCCTGCCTGAAATCTTCCCGGGTGCCCCCCTTGATTATGAACAAGTCCAAGCCTCACCTTTCTTAGCTGTCTTGATGAATCCTCAGCCCTCCCCTGAATCTGTCTGTATATCTCCATTACCTCCCTTCCACCACTTGCACCCACAGGGTGACCGAAGGATTTTAAACCTCCACTGAGATTAACTGGAAGGACATCTTCAGGATCAGGAGCATTTCTAATCTCCTCTTCCGATGCTCCCCATTTCTTCATAATCTGTTCTCGAAATTGTGGAGCAATGAAGGCACCATTATCAATCAATTCCTCTCGGGCCTTACCCTTTTCGCAAAAACCAAGGGACTCCATCGCAATAAGTTCAGCAATGGAGAAGCAGTCATGAACCTCTGCAATATCGAGTTCTTTCCTCGGATTCTTTATACCTGCCATTCTGTATGCCTCTTTTGCAGCGTGCTCTGTTTCAGGCCAGTAGGTAAAATCATAATCCTCCTTATTTTTACCCCATCCAGGCCCTATAGAAACCCCAACCCCTTTGATAGTCACATAATCATCCTTATGCTTTGGAGAGAAAATCTTTACATCCTCTACCCTGCAGAGGATGGCTGCTGAGGCACCATCAGTCACACCACAACAGTCATAAAGTCCAAGGGGCCAGGCAATCATTGGGGCATTGAGCACCTCCTCCAGAGCTACCTCCCTTCGCAGGTGGGCCTTTGGATTTCGAGCCCCGCAGAAGTGGCTCTTTACCGAGATCTTGGCCAGTGTCCTCTTACCTTCCTCAGGGGTCAGGTCATATTTCCTGAAATAACGTGTTGCCGAAAGGGCATAACGACCAGGTGCTGTTCCACCAGCCACATATATGGGATGCTGTTTGTCAGATAATCCTCTAATGGGATGAAGACCGGGAATTCCAAAGTCCTTCATCTTTTCAAAACCCACAGCAAGCACTAAATCGTAGGCCTTTGCTACAAGTGCAAGCGCGGCATTTCTGATTGCCTCAATTCCACTACCACAGGCATTTTCTACACGAGTCACAGGAATATACTGTAGCTGAAGTGGATTGGCAACACTTGCTCCAGTAATTCCACTAAAGAGTGTCCCTGCCCAGACAGCCTGAATATCCTTCAACTCAAGGCCTGCATCATCCAGAGCCTCAAAGACTGCATCACTAATGAGGTCATCAACATCCTTGTCCCATAATTCCCCAAATGCTGTGCATCCCATGCCAATGATGGCTACCTTATCCTTCAAACTCTCCGCCATGAAAATCCTCCTTTTATCTTACCGGTCGGCACTTCCAGGCATAATTATGGAAACCTCCGCCTTCATGGAATTTCCTAAATGTCAACTCAACTGGCATCCCTATCTCAACCTTTTTCGGATCTCTATCTGTCAATTGACCATAGACCCTCCCACCCCCTTCTAAATCAACAATTGCTAAGACATTTGGAAGATCGAGTGTGATGATTGCCCTTTCATCAATACTGTAAGTAAAGAGTCTTCCCTTCCTGTCCGAGATCCTAACCTCTTCAAATTGTCCCCTTGCCTGACACCACATGCAGACCCTCTGTGGTGGAAATTGAATATGGCCGCAGGCCTTGCACCGATGGCCTCTGCCTCTTATCAATGCCCTTTCATCACGGTTCATTACAGGGAGTGAAGATTCAGCATCAGGATATGGTGTCCTCTCCCACTCCATGAGATTTCTAAACCTCAGGTAGGTCCCATAATTCTGTAAAGGCATCTTAGAAGTGAGGTGACGCTCTATCACCCTCCTATCTCTTAGCTTTTCAATCCGATCGGTAACCTTAATGAGAAAGGCCTCTGCCCCGTCGCTATAACTTGCCCCCACGATTCGATCCCCTGGTTTTGACTTTTCCAATGCCGAAATCAAAACCATCATGAAGAGAGCTGAGCCTGTATTACCTACAGTTTCAAACATGGGATCCTGAATCTGATTTTTATCAATGCCCAAAGCACGAGCCATAGCTCCATGGCTTCTTTGATCAGGGCCATAGTAGGCAAATTTGGCTATATCTTTGGTATTAAGATCTGACTTCTTAAGAAGATTTTTAATAGCTCTCGGGAGATAATTCATATAACCCCTTTCAATCACGAATCTATCCTCCCATGTTCTGATATATTGATCTCCCCTTTCCCTTCTCCAGATGTCAATGAAGTCACTTGAGATAGAATATCTACCCTCGATTGTTGCAACATGGTCTTTATTCCCGATTAAAAGTGCTGATGCGCCATCTCCAAAGATTGTCTCAAAGTTTGAATTGGGAGGAACAAGCTGGCAATCCGATGCAACAACTACCACCCTCTCTGCTGACCCTGATGCAACTGCATCACATGCGGCCCTCAACGCACTTGCACCCGAACCAAATGAGTTTGTAAAATCCGCTGTAAATATATCCTCCCTTAGATCAGCAGCTGATGCAACAATGGTTGCTGCCCTTTTAACACGATACGGAGAGGTTGTAGAGGCAAAGTATAATCCGTCTATTGATTCCCTATCTATACCATCAAGACAGTTTATCACTGCCTCAACAGCAAGGGTAATACTATCCTCATCACAATTGGAAATAGCCCTCTCCCCTTTTCCATAACTACCACCCCAGACCCTTGAAAGCTCCTCTCTACTTAAACGATATAGTGGGATATAAGCCCCATAAGACAGTATTCCAACCATAATCCCTCCATTTATTATCACCTAAATTGAGCGATTTTTTATAAAAAGCCTTTCCGTCGTTATTCACTCTTTTTCTTTTGTGAATCATATATCCCATCAATTATCTCCCATAGGACACCATGCATAGATTTTGGATGAATAAAGGCATAACTTCTCTTCTTTTCCGGCCAGAGCCTTATCTCCTTATTTGTCCCTTTCTCAGGGATAATGGTTGCACCATTTGATTTAAGTTTCAAAGTCTCTTCGTTTACATCATCCACATTTACCGATATCAATTGAATACCTTCACGTCCATGATTAGCCTTCGTGATCCAGTATCCAACATCTCCCATCTTATCTTCAGGCCTTGGAGTATTCTTTCTTACCCATTTCGTCTTATCTCCTGGACCACTTAGGATTACATTCCCCGATTCATCCTGAAGCTCATACCAGCCGCCAGAAAACTCATCCTCCATAATTTCTATCGTTGTAGGACCAACTGTAAAACAAGAAACATTGATATGGGAAGCAGGATCATGATATCTCTCTGAAACATCCCAGCCGAAGATATTGATGTAATCCTGCTCTGCCTTTAACACATCAAAACATGCAATACTTATATGATCAATATATTTGCCATTTACCTTCTTTGCCATTTTAACCTCGTTGAATGAATTTTTAAAAAATTTTTTATCAATCGATTAAAAAATTTATATTATATATAAAATCTTTTGTCAATAATTAATTTTCTCTCATTTTTAGAATCTATATAAAAATAAAAATTATAATAAAAACAAGTGGTTATTTTAAAATAATAAATACCTAATCAGGTGCATAACTATTTAGGAAATCAATAAAATTTTTTTCTTGACAACATTTTTATTATTTAATAAAATTTTATCAATTGATCACTTTCCATTTAATAAATCCTTAAAATGAGGCCAAAAAGAAAAGATAGAAGCTATATCCGTGAGGATTTGATAAATAAGGCAACAGAACTTTTCTACAAAAGAGGTTTTGCCCATTCATCCATAAGGGATATTGGAAGGGTTTCGGGACTAAGCAGCGCAACCCTTTATCATTATTTTAAAACAAAAGATGATGTTCTTTACGAAATTATTAAGACAATTGGTGACCATTTATTAATCATAATAAATCAGACCAAGCAAGAATTTAATGACCCTGAAGAAAGACTGAGGAATATGATTTTCAGGCAAATCTGTCTATTAAAGGAAAAAAGGGAGCAAGTAAAAATCTATATGGAAGAACAATATCAACTTCCAAAGAGATTAAAGACTATTACATATAGACAACACAGAGAAATCTATGAAACATATTTAGAAGAGATTAGGAGGCTCAGCGAGGCAGGAAGATTGCGGGATAATTTTCACCTTCCAACAATTACCTTTTCCTTATTTGCAATGATGAATTGGGTCTATCGATGGTTTAAGAATGATGGTCCTGTTCGTATTGAAGAAGTGGCTAAAACGGTTATCAATATTTTTTTCAATGGAATACTTGATAAAAAGGAGGAAATTTCACCTCAATATAACCAGACAAGATAGAGAGCGCTAAAAAATTCTTTAAAAAGAATTTGTATTTATTTTCATTAAAATCATTCTTTGAAAGGAGGGTAAAATTTATGAAGATGAAAAAATTTTTTCTATTCCTGTTGGTCCTTTTCGGTATTTCTATCTCACTCTTATCATCTCTATATGCACAGCCTATTGTAATAGGATTGCCCTCTGCCCGAGCATTTGCAGAGGGCAAATCTACTGAGGAGGCAATGATACTTGCAGTGGAAGAGATCAATGCTCAGGGTGGTGTCCTTGTGGGTAATACAAAGAGGCCATTCAAGATTGAAATCATGGATACAAGAGACCTTGAGCCTGGTGTCCCTGTAAGTGAAGCACTCCTTGTTGTAGAGAGACTTATCCTCGATAAGGGGGCCCATTTTATTGTTGGTGGTCCTATCAGAACAGAGGCATATAACGCTGCCATGGACCTCTTTTTCAAGCACAAAAGGATTTCTATCGTAAATACTGGAGTCTATTCTCCAGGGACGGCCAAAAGAATAGCAGATAACTATGATAAATATAAATACTGTTTCAGAGTTACAGGCCATGTGGGTGTAGAGTTAATGATGGAATTACCTGCAATATTAAAAATGTTACAAGAAAAACATAAATTTGATAGGGCTTTTATAATGGTTCAAGATGTTGCCCATGCACGAGCGAGTGGCGATATTGCTTCAAAGAAGTTTCCCGAATGGGGCTGGAAGGTTGTTGGGCATGAAATATTCCCAACTGGAGCAACAGACTTCTCCCTTGCTCTATCCAAGGTGAAAAAGGAGAAGGCACAGTTTATCTGGTTATGGGCAGATATGCCTGAGACAACCATCCTTATAAACCAGGCCTACGATCTTAAAGTCCCTGCTTTAATAGTAGGCTATTTCCGCCCGGCACAGGATCCCAAATTCTGGGAAATAACAAAGGGAAAATGTGCTTATCTTATACCTGCTGTTCTCAATGCTGGTAATGTTCCCACGAAAGTAACACCATGGGCTGAGCGATATGTAAGTGCTTATATTAAGAGGTGGGGAACAGAACCTACAGGTTACTCAACAGCCTCTGCTTATATGTCTGTCTATGTATTAAAAGATGCTATCGAGAGGGCCAAAACGATTGAGACGGACGCAGTTCTCTCTGCCCTCGAAAATACAGACCTCAAAGGTGGTGTTTATGGGAGAATAAGGTTTGATCCAAAATCCCACGATATAATAAGAAAACTCGACCCTGAGGAGGGTGCATTGGGTTGTTGGTTCCAGTGGCAGGATGGAAAGAGGGTGGCTATATTTCCACCTAAGGTGGCTGTAGGCAGTATCAAGCTTCCGCCTTGGTTAGAGAAACCCTGATCAAATGCCTATCCCGAGAGCTCTCAAAAAGTATTTAAAACGAGCCTTATAGACTGGGGAGGTTGGGTGGGAAGAGCCTTCGCCTGTCAGGCGAAGCTCATTCCCCTCACCTTAATCCCCTTGGGGGATGGGAAGGGGTTAAGGGAAATTTATGCACTTTTTCAAAAAACTTGATGCGGAGGACGTGGCAATCCGACGAAGTCGTTACGAGCCCGAAGGGCGTGGCAATCTCATAGATTCCTCGCTCAGCTCGGAATGACAATCTGGTTTAGATTGCTTCGCAATGATAATCTTGAATCGCTCGATTTAATAAGAGACTAAAATGGATATTCTTATCTATGGATTAATCAATAGTGTTGTTCTCTTACTAATGGCAGCAGGCTTTACTATTGTCTATGGAATAAGCAGGCTTCCAAACTTTGCCCATGGTGCCCTCTATGTCCTTACAGGATTTGTGACATGGATATTTCTTAAGAAACTTGGCATTCCATATGGAATTTCAATCATCCTGGCTATCCTCCTTACAGCAATCCTCGGAGCCTTGATCTACCAACTCTTTCTCATCCGCATAAGGGGAATGGAGGCATCTGAGATTATTGGATCATTCGCTGTGGGTTTGGCAATTATGGAATCACTCCGCTGGAAGGGGTTTATTGGCCATGGATTTGCTGTCCCTGTTTTCATTGACGGTTCATTAGATATTGGAGGGGTTATTGTAGATTTCCAAAGAATCATTATTATTATAGCAGGATTTGCAGTAACTCTCTCCTTATGGCTCTTCACCCATTATACAAAGGTCGGTCTCTCCCTCAGAGGTATAGCCCAAGATGAAAGGGCTGCTATGATGCTTGGTATTGATTCTGATTGGACAGCGGCTATAAGTCTGGCTCTCGGTTCTTCACTGGCTGGATTGGCTGCAGTAATCATACTTCCTATGGGTAATATAAATGTAGAGGCTGGCTATAATGTCCTTATATTTGCTGTTGCTGTTTGTATTGTAGGAGGCCTTGGTAGCTGGACAGGAACCATAATTTCCAGCTTTCTTCTTGGCTATGCCCAAACATTAACGGTCGCTTATATTGCATTTCACTACCAGATAGTCGTTGCGCTATTCGCTATTATCATAATGCTTATATTGAAACCATCAGGTCTTCTTGGAAGACAGAAGGAGCTTGAGGAAAGGGTTTAGATAGTTTAGATAAACGATGAACCATGAATGATCAATTAAATACAACGGGGAGAGAAAGACGCAGAGAGAGGCTGGATAGAGGTATTAAGATAAGGACAGAAGGAATCTATGCCCTTGCCTCATGGCGCGAGATTACATATCTCATCACTCCGAGGCTTGTTTTGATCATAGGTCTCCTTATTCTTCCACTCATCGTTCCAGGAGGGTCTTACCAGCAGAAGTTGATTTGCCTCACATGCATATATGCGATGCTTGCAATCTCCTTCGATTTTTTGGCAAACTTTATAGGGTTAATCTCTCTGGGAGGAGCTCTGTTTATGGGTATTGGAGGTTATATTGCCGGGGTGTTGAACTTCTATTTTGGGCTCTCCCCCATCTTCACAATTCCCATTGCAACAATTGGAGGTGCATTCTTCTGTACATTACTTCTAATCCCCTGCCTTCCTATGAGAGGAGTATACTTTGCTATTGTAACACTCGTCTATCCTCTATTGTTCAGTAAATTAATAGAGGCAACCAGGATATTTGGAGGAACTGATGGTCTTCCAGGATTAACAACCTTTCCCAATATCTGGGTTGATCTGTACCTGGCTATTGGAATGACCATTATTCTGGTTTTCGCATTAAGAAGGCTTGTAAACGAAGACATTGGGCTTGTCTTTAGAAGTATAAAGGACAACGACCAGGCAGTAAAGGCATCAGGGATTGGGATCACTCGATATAAAGCGTTGGCAGTATTCATCGCATCAGGTATAGGCTGTTTTGCAGGAGCCTATCTGGTTCATCTTTATGCCTGGGTAGGGATCAGTTTCTTCGCATTGGACTTCTCCATCCTGCCTATAACCGCTGCCGTATTGGGAGGAATGGGAAGTATCGTTGGTCCACTCATAGGGGCTTTACTTCTTGTCCCTCTTTCAGAAATACTTCGGGCACTGGGTGGTCTGAGAATCGTGTTCTATGCCTTGATCTTAATACTTATCATTGGAATACGCCCTGAAGGATTATTTAATTATTTACAAAGAAAATACCACCAATTCGAACATTGGATAGAGGTATGAATGAAGAGTTAATCCTCGATGTAAGGGAAGTTAGTAAATCATTTGGAGGGGTAAAGGCCCTTTATAATGTTAGTTTTGAATTAAAAAAAGGTCAGGGCTTTGGAATCATTGGTCCCAATGGATCCGGAAAGACAACCCTTGTTAATGTTATAACTGGTTTTGTAAGACCAGATTCAGGTAGAATCCTTTTCAAGGGGAAGGAAATCACAAAGCTTCCTCCTCATCTCATTGCTGACCTTGGTGTGACAAGAACATTTCAGATCATGAGACCCTACTACACCTTGCCTGCATATAAAAATCTGATTGTTCCCCTATTCTCTCCAAGGGTTAAAAGAACAGGAGGGGGTAAGTTCGGAGAAAGGGATTCAGTTGCCATTGATCTCCTCGAGGATATCGGTTTTGAGCGTGACTCTTATGTCCCTTATAAACTTGCTTCAACACTTCCATTAGGATATCTAAAAAGACTTGAGCTTGCCAGATGTATGGCATTGAGACCTGAAATCATTATCTGTGATGAAATATTTTCAGGGTTGAGTATGTCTGAGATAGCTACAATGATACCTCTCATAGAAAAGCTTTTAATCGAAGGGATTACCATCATTATGATCGAACACCGTTTAAGAGAACTTTTCAGGATTGTGGATCAGGTAATGGTTATGAATTTTGGTGAGAAGATTGCAGAAGGAAATCCTAAAGAGGTGATGGAGGACGAGAAGGTTAAAGAGGCTTATCTCGGAATAAAAAGGGGCTAATTTTATGCTTGAGGTCAAAAATCTTATGGTTTTCTACGAAAATGCCCTGGCTATCAACAATGCCAATCTGAAGTGTGATGAAGGTCAGATTGTTGGTGTTTTCGGATCCAATAGCGCCGGAAAATCTACGCTTATGTATGCAATCTCCGGAACAATCCTCGATATAAAAAAGAAAGAAGAGATGAGGGGAGGAGAAAGGATAACTGTGCTTGGTGAGATATTACTCAATGGAGAAAATATCTCCCAGGTTAAGCTAAGCGATCGTGCAAGAAAGGGGATTATACTCTGCCCCGAGAGGCGGAGAATCTTTCCAGAAAGTAGTGTCCTGGAAAATCTCAAGATAGGAGCATACCTTGCAACACCTTCTCAGACTCAAAGAACTCTCGAATTTGTATTTACTCTATTTCCTCCTTTAAAAAATCTTCAAAAGAGGCAAGGAGGTTTTTTAAGCGGAGGTGAACAGCAGATGCTTGCTATTGGAAGGGCACTTATGGCACAGCCCAAGATTTTACTTCTCGATGAACCTCTTATGGGACTTAGCCCAAGCATGGAGGAAAGACTTACGGAAGCTATAGAAGACATAAATAAAAAGACAGGGATTACAATCCTTATCACAGAACAATATGCACGCCCTGTATTGCCCATCATCCAATATGGCTATGTGCTTGAAAACGGGGCAGCAGTTTTAAGTGGCACAAAGGAAGAGATGATCGAAAATCCTGATTTTAAGGCAGCCTATTTTGGAGTTTAAACTTGTTTGGGAAGGATTGATGGAAAATTCACTTGTAATTGAAGGAAATGCACTGACAAAATTTAAAGAGATGTGCCAGAAATATCCGGATAAGCCTGCCATTATCTATCTGGGAAAAAGATTTTCTTACACCAAACTTAAGGAACTTGGAGATCGGTTTGCAACTGCACTGAGTGATTTAGGTGTGAGGGAGAATGATAGGGTCTTCATCTATCTTCCAAACTCTATACAGTGGGTGATTGCCTTTTTAGGGATACTCGAAATCGGGGCTGTGGCTGTTCCGGTTTCACCAATCTATACCCCCCGTGAGATCAAGTATCTCATTAACGATTCAGAAGCTCAGACAATCATCTGCCAGGATACAAACTTCGGCTATGTGAAGGAAGTTATGAGAGAAACTCCTCTAAAAAGAATCATCTTCACGAATTTAGTGGATCTACTTCCTTTATACAAACGTGCAATCGGTATGCTATTTGATAAGGTTCCAAGAGGAAAAGTTGAAAGGGATAGGGACATTTATTCCTTTAAGAGATTATTATTTAAATATCCTCCAAGTCCCCCGAAGGTTGAAATCAAGGCAAAAAGAAATCTTGCATATATCCTCTATACTGGTGGCACCACAGGTCTGCCAAAGGGTGTCCCTGGAACACACGCTACAATTCTTTATTCAATCAATGACTTTCATCACATGAGCAAGGGATATATTGAAGAAGGAAAATCAACCCTTGTTCTGGTAAATCCCCTTTTTCATATCATGGCAATGATGACCTTTCTCTCCTTAGGAATAGGCCTTGGCAATAGAACAATCCTTATGCCAACTCCCCAGGTGGATTCCATCTTAGATGCTATTCAAAGATATAAGGGAGATCTTTTTTTAGGTGTCCCAACTCTTTACAGGATGATCCTTGAGAATGATCGATTAAACTTTTATGACCTGAGCTCACTAAGGTATTGCTGGAGTGGAGGGGATGTTATGCCAGCCGAGGTTTTTAAACGCTGGAAACAAAAGTTTAATGTACCAATATATCAAAGCTATGGAACTACTGAGGCAAGCTACACTACCTTCTCCGTATTGGGTAAAGAACCTCAGCCAGGGAGTGTTGGAGTCCCAACGGTTTCAAAAAAGATTAAAATTGTTGATCCCGAAACCCTTGAACCTGTGCCTATAAATATTCCAGGCGAGCTTTTGATCTCCTCCAATGGTATGATGGGATGCTACTGGAATAAGCCTGATGAAACGAAGGCATCCTTTGTTGATATTGACGGAACCCTATACTACAGAACAAATGATATTGTTCGAATGGCTGAAGATGGAGAAATCCACTATGTAGATCGAGGAGCAGACATCATTAAATATAAGGGCTACAGGGTTTCGTGCTCCGAGATTGAAGCGATCCTTCAGAACCATCCTGCTGTAATTGGGGCATGTGTGGTCGGTGTCCCCGACCCAAAGGTTGGAGAAAGGATCAAGGGAATTGTTGTCCTTAAGGAGGATGCAAGGGGTGTAAGTGCAATAGATTTGATTAAGTGGTGCCGAGAGCGTCTCGTCTCATATAAAGTGCCGGACTATATAGAGTTCAGGGATATGCTGCCAAAATCAAAGGTTGGTAAACTCCTGAGGCGTGAAATAAGAGAGGAAGAACGTCAGAGGCTTAAAAAAATATAAAATCTAATATTGTCGTAATGTCATTCTGATGCTTTAGCCGAAGAATCTATGTTTTATAAGGGTTTGAATTCTATAGATTCCTCGCTTCGCTCGGAATGACAAACATGGCATACACCTCATTGCGACACAGCCCCAACGCTTAGGGAGAAGGCGATCGCCTATAAAAAATGCATTGTCACTGAATACTTATATTAAAATATTTGCTAACTCATCTTTAACTTTCATGACAAGAATCTTGAAATTTTCTTTCATGTAATACCTTCTTTGTTCTGCATCAAGGATTGAACCAAGTTTCACTGAATAGTCCTTCCTGCCCAGTGAGTTTATACCATCAAGCAATTTCTGGAGTTTTTCCTTTGCAGTCTTCAATTCAATCCCTTTTTTTAACAGAAACTCTATATCAAAGACATCCCTAATCTCTTTTCTACTCAAAAATGCCTCTATCTTTGATTTCATAACGTCCTCAAGTGAAATGGTCCTCAGCAAAACTTGAGTGTTTGAATATTTACTGTAAGCAATTGATATTTCTGTCTTGACTCTTTCGGATTTCTTTCTTATCTCAATTTTAAGGCCTCTTGGATAATCCTTTGATTTTATCTCAAAAAGCATTGTATAGAATTTATTCTCTGCATCAAGAATAGAATAATACTTTGAAAGATAATCCTTTTGTCTACCGAAGTATTTTCCTATATCAATCCCTTTATATAGCCAGAAATCAAGGTCAACAGAAAACCTATTAAGGCCATAACAGAGTCTGAGCATTGTTCCACCGGTAAAAATCAGATTATCAAGGAATTTACCGCTTTTGAGCCTGTCTAAAACTTCTATCTCAAACTGTTCCTGCTTAATTAAATCCTGCATATTCTCTTCGCTGCCATTTTTGTCCTTTCAGGATAAATTTTAATAAGCTTATTTACACTTTTTAAATCAAGCTTTGAGACATCAATAGAGTCTATATCAAAAGCATATTTTCCAAAGGAATAGAGATATACTGTATCAAGAAAAGCCTTTTCTTTTGTTGCAATAAAAAATTCTTCCTGCTTTATAAAATCAAAATAAAGCTCACGCTTCAATTTATAAAAATTAAATGTTATATCTTCTATCTCAAATCTTCTTGTCCTTTTAATGCAGACAGATTCAAAAAACCCTCTTTGAACCTGTGTTGTTATTTCATAAAAAGAAAGTGCGGTCATCAAAGAAATGTATGAAGGTACCTGAAGGATATTGGATATTCTATAAAAGTCCTTGAGGGAATTTTCCTGCCAGCTCTCTTTCAGGGCATAGAGGTCTTTCTTAAGCCTGATAAATAATCCCTTCTCGACATACCTTGCGCAGAGAACTAAGGCATAGGACGGTTTTATTCCAAGGACCTCAGCTACATCCCGAGAGCTGAAATAAAGACGATTTCTTAATAATCTTAATTCCAAATATCTCATCAGAGATATATTATTAACACTTTTGTTAATTATGTCAACTTAATTTTTAATCGGATCATTACCACAGAAAAAACCTGACTCTTTGGTATGTTGAACAGATTAAAAAGAGCTTGATACTGTCAAATGTGTAGACCTGACCCTCTATTTTCCTCTATTTTCCAAATTGGAGAAGAACCATATTATTTTAGATCAAGGGCCTTTCTCCAGGCTTCCTTCATTACTAAAATACGCTTTTCCTCATCCTTTTCTCCCCGTATCTTCCTTGCATATTCATAGAGTTCTTTAAGCCCTGAAATCAGCCCAATCAATCTATCCAAATATAAATCTCCAGCTTTATCATTTTTCTCCATTGCCTCGATCACCGATTCTGAAGCCATTAGACCGCTCTTGAGAGCTGCCCCTATCCCCTCACCTGAGATTGGAAGGAGAAGCCCTGCTGCATCCCCAACCAATAGGCAATTATTAGAGGCAGGCAAAAAAGAGCCTGAGAAGAGTTCATGATAAAGTACAGGTTCTATACACGCATCATACCAGATGGGGTTCAAATTAGGATTAAAACCATATTCTCTTGCAAGACTTTTATGGGCCTGCTCTACAAGACCCCTTATCTCTTTTAGCCTCGATGAATAATCGATAAGCAAAAATTCTTCCTTGTGGACAATGCTAAAATAATATGGAGCAATTTCAGGGGATATAAAAAGGTGCCAATGACTTCTATCCAATCCCAAATCGATCTTATAACATTCTCTATAACCGAGACCGTATCGCACCTGAAGTTTTGGAAATAGGAATTTCCTTACCATAGAATGCCCTCCGTCTGCACCTATAAGGAATCTACTCCTTACTTCAATCTCTTTATTTCGGTAAAACAAATTTATTCTAAACCCATCAGCAGTCTCCTCAATATGGGTTATCTTTATTTCCTCCCAAACCTCAGCACCATCTTCCTTAGCCCTCCCTACAAGCCAGTAATCTAAATCCCTTCTCCATGTTAGAGGCATTTCGATTTGGATCAAATGTCTTTCAGTCCCCAAGTGAAGCTCGATACCTGAAAGAAATCTTGGTTCGGTCAATACCTTTGATGGTATCTCTCCAAATTCATCCCGAATTATGCCCTTGGACATTGGACTCATAATCATCCCCGTACATACCTTATCTCTCGGAAGTCTCTTCCTTTCGAGGAGAAGGGTCCTAATTTTCTTTTGAGCACACCTTTTTGCTGCCACGGCACCACTTGGACCAGCCCCTACTATGATAACATCCCACATAATATCCTCCTGAATATATTTAATTTGATTCCATCTTAAATCCTTAAAAAAATAAAAGCAACCAAAATTAAATGAATCCTGAAAATTAATACAAACAACATTAATAGTGTGTCATTTCGAGGAGCGGAGCGACGAAGCAATCCTAAGCCAAGACGAGATTGCCACGCCCTTTTGGCTCGTAATGACTTTTACAATAATTATTTCGTTTGTATTAATACAAATGTAATTGAAGCCTCTTAAAAAATATGTCGCAATAAGGTGTATGCCATGTTTGTCATTCCGAGCCTCCTTTTTCTGTCATTCCGAGCGAA
>JBBITW010000074.1:0-16663 GCA_037440525.1 Deltaproteobacteria bacterium | reverse complement strand
TAATGATCATCTTCCACTCGATAGGCTTTTGTGCGTGAGATGGAGTGGGAACAACCCATGTTAAAAAAAGAATACTATATGCCACCAATCCTATCAAAACCATTAATTTCTTCTTTGCTCCTATTTTTTTCTCCTTTTTGGATTTATTTTTTAAAAAAAATAAAAATATTATGTTTAAATGTATAACATTTTATTAAAGTAAGTTATTTTGTCAAGGAGAAAATTTTCACAAATTTAATCTTCCGATAATTTAAAATTTTATCATCTCTTTTTGAATATATTTGGGCTTCATCCACCATATGTTTTTGAATAGAGGGGCATATCCCCCTCCATTCTATTTAGATACCTGATTCGGATAAAAATTTGTGGTAAGGCCATTGGGAGGCCTTTGCCCTCGCAATCTCTTCGTCCGTAAACCATTTCTTTAGATCAACTCGATGATGCTGAGGGCGATCAAATGCCCATTTCACATCGAATGGTGCTGTTGCATCTATGGCCAATCCTCCGGCATATTTAATTGCAGCGGCCACCCACTGCTGTCCCTTCTCAGTGATTCTTGCCCTCTGAGCAGGTTGAAAAACCTGTCCTCTTCCACCCGGTGCAACAACCTGGAAATCCTCATCTGGCTCTGCCCTTGTTGTAATAGCCCATAGCACATCCTCAGGTTCATAAATATTTATATCATCATCTACAGCTATTGCAATTCGCATACCCATCGATGCTGAGAGAGCGGCTGCAAGGATATTCTTCTGGTAACCTTCTTCTCTTGCCATCCTTTTCTTAAATTGAAAGATAACTCCACCCCAATCACCAAATGCCTTTGGGATATATGTATCTATACAAATTCCTGGACAGATAGATTCAGCAAGAAGCCAGAAGTTTGCCTCTCTTGTCCTTGTATCAATATTATGATCATCGATGCTATGTGTGATGGTTGGGTAATAAATGGGTCTATCCTTTCGATGGGTAATTGCAGTTGCCTGAAATTTATAAGTCCTATATGCCCTACCATAATAACCAGGCCATTCGGGATGGAATGGATAGACACCCTGAGTCTGTTTCTCTTCAGCCTCTGGAGTCTCCCATACATGCTGTGTTGTGTCGATATAGCCTTCGATTACATATTCAGCCTGGGCAATCGCATATGCATCTACTGTTCGAGCCTTCACAATCTCTATCGGGCTTCCCTGAATGGAGCCTGCAACACCTAACTCATCACAACCTTTGTGGAGGAACATATATAGAAATCCACCACCTGCCATCATAGTTACAGCAGGAGGGACTCCCATATTGATTGTTAAGGGAATAGGGCCTTTTCCATACCATGCCTTTACTACCATATCGGTATGAGAACCTGGTGATATCTGGAAACTTGAGTAGTCTTTTCCACGAAAGCTCATGCGGTTGTAACTTACATGCGTGCCTCCCCAAAAATATTTACCGCTTATGAGAGTATTTCCCCCACCAAGTGTTCGAAGGGGATCCCTTGGAGTCTGTTTGATCACAGGGACGACAGAATATACATCAATATCCTTATCTATAACTACTTCCTGGCATGGTGCATCATTTACAACCTTAGGTGGTGTTGGATGAAGGACAGCATCTGCAATCTTAAATTTTACATTTTTATGTCCATCCACATCGAATAGCTTTGCTATCCTCTCACGGGAGGCATACATATTGGTTACAATCCTTTTTCCTGGGTAACCCTTTAGATTCTCGAAAAGGATGGCTGCACCCCCATCAAAATGTTTCTGAATTCCTGAGACCTCAAGCTCAGGGTCTGTCTCCTTATTTGTGATCAGAATTTCTCCAATCTCTTTGAAATACTCAATTGCTCCTCTTAGACTTGTAATATCCTTTTTTGCCATGTTAAACCTCCTTTTGATTTAATTAATTATTTTTTTTAATGAAATTTAAAATCACTCGATCCCGAGCAGTTTTTTTAACTCCACGGGAACAAGTTCAGGGTAATCCAGAACCTTGATTCCTGCCTCCTCGAGTGATTTAACCTTTTGTGAGGCTGTGCCAGAGCTTCCTGAGATGATAGCACCTGCATGGCCCATTCGACGGCCAGGTGGCGCTGTCTTGCCTGCAATAAATGCGACTGCAGGTTTTTTTATATTATTCTTATAAAACTCCGCTGCCTCCTCCTCTGCTGTTCCACCGATCTCACCTATGATTACAACAGCATCTGTTTGAGGATCTTTTTCGAACATCTCAAGAAGATCGACAAAGTCCAACCCTATGATAGGATCTCCGCCAATCCCCACACAGGTTGATTGACCAAGTCCATTTTTTGTAAGATGATAAACTGTTTCGTAAGTCAATGTTCCACTACGGGACATTACACCTATTCGCCCCTCTTTATGGATATAGCCTGCCATAACACCGATCTTACACTTTCCTGGAGAGATGATACCCGGAGTATTTGGGCCAATAAGGTTAATGTTTCTGCCCCTCAAATAGCTTTTTACCTGGATCATATCAAGGGTTGGGATTCCTTCTGTCATACAGACAATTGTCTTAACCCCTGAATCAGCAGCCTCCATCACAGCATCAGCGGAAAATGCTGGTGGAACAAAGATGACAGATGCATCAGCTCCAGTCTCTTTAACCGCGGATGATACAGTATTGAAAACAGGTATCCCATCGATCATCTGTCCCCCTTTCCCTGGAGTTACTCCACCAACGATCTTTGTTCCATATTGAATCATCTGTCGGGTATGGAAAAGCCCTTCATTCCCTGTTATTCCCTGAACAATAACCTTTGTTTTTTCATCAACAATGATGCTCATTTGATCCTCTCTGGTTTATTATTTTGTTAGTTCAATTATCTTCTTTGCGGCCTCTCTCATTGTATCGGAAACTATCAGTTTTAGACCTGATTCATTTAGCATCTTTCGTCCGAGATCAACATTTGTTCCTTCCATACGTATCACCAATGGAAGGTCGATTTTAACCTCACGGGCTGCCTCAATAAGACCCTTTGCAAGGGTATCGCACCTTAGGATCCCTCCAAAAATATTTATCCATATACCTTTTACATTTGGATCGGAAAGGAGAATCTTTAGTCCATTTTTTACCATTTCAACAGTTGCACCACCTCCTATATCAAGAAAATTTGCAGGTTTCCCACCCTCTATCTTGATCACATCCATGGTCGCCATGGCGAGTCCTGCCCCATTGACCATACACCCTATATTTCCATCCATCTTTATATAATTTAAGTTATACTTTGATGCCTCCACCTCAAGAGGTTCTTCTTCCAAGGTATCTCTCATCTCAAGGACTTCTTTTTGGCGTGAGAGGGCATTGTCATCAAAATTTATTTTTGCATCAAGGGCTATAAGCGTTCCATCTGGAGTTATAACCAAGGGATTGATTTCGGCAAGGGAACAATCCTTTTCAATAAACAATCTGTATAGGTTAGCTATAGTCTGGGTAGTAGTTTTCTTTAAGGATGGGTCTAAATCGAGTGAGTAGAATATCTTGGAAATTTGAAAGGGCCTTAGCCCAAATCCGATATCAACCCACTCTTTAATTATACTTTGGGGGGATCTCATTGCCAGCTCCTCTATCTCCATCCCTCCATCCTTACTCGAAATGATTACAGGAGACTCATTTTTTCTATCAATTGTGATTCCAAGATATAGCTCCTTTGAAATCTCTATAGCCTCTTCAACGAGGACCCTGTTGATTTGTTTTCCATCAACCCCTGTCTGCGGAGTTACCAATCTTGAACCAATCATACTTCTCGAAATCTTCTCAACATCAGATGGAGAATCTGCAAATTGTATTCCCCCTGACTTCCCACGGCCACCTGCATGGATCTGGGCCTTTATGATAAAACGTTTAGCACCTATCTTCTTTGCAATCTCCTTTGCCTCTTGCGGAGAGCTTGCTACATCTCCATTCGGAATCGGAATACCATAAGATTTAAATATCCTTTTTGCTTGATATTCATGAATCTTCATCTCGGCCCCCTTTAATCAAATACCCCTTCCTTTTTTAAATCTTCATATTCTTGACGGGAAAATCCTGCCATATTCATATATACATATTCATTATGTTCGCCTAAAAGAGGGGCTGTCATTCTCAATTGTGGTGGAGCCTTTGATAATCTGAATGGGGGGAGTTGAAGGTGATACTTTCCTATCTCTGGATGCTCCATTTCGGCCCAGAGATATTGATTAAGATGTGGATCATCATACATCTCCTGGACATTTTTGATTATAAATCCCTCAACTCCTACGGATTGAAGCTTCTCCATTACCTCTTCAGCATTAAGGTTTGATGTCCATTCGCCAATTCTTCTATCAAGTTCGTCCTCATTCCTCTTTCTACCGATCAGGGTTGAAAACTTAGGCTCCTTTGTCCAATCAGGATTACCCATTACCTCGCAAAGCCTTTTCCATTCCTCATCTGTGAAGACAGCAATCACACACCAGCGGTCCTCACCCCTGCAGGGATAGGCTCCGTGAGGAGCTCCGTAATCACAACGATTTCCATTTCTCCCTTGAATTCTTCCATTTACAGTGTAGTCAAGAAGGGTGGGGATAAGGTATTGGATTCCTGTCTCAAACTGGGCAACATCAATATACTGTCCCTTTCCTGTCTGCCGTCTATACTCGATTGCAGAAACCAAAGCAATCGTTCCATAGACAACACCTATGAAGTCAATATAAGGGCCATAGAGAATGAGAGGATCTCGATCAGGCCATCCACTTAAGTGAGTAAAGCCGCTTAGATGAGTGAGATGGGAACCCATTCCCGGATGCATTGCATATGGACCTGTCTGTCCAAGGTTGCAGCTACTGAGCATGATGATGTCGGGTCTTATCCTTCTCAGCTCTTCATAATCGAGGCCCTGACGTTTCATCACCCCAGGTGTAAAATTTTCTGTTACCACATTTGCCCAATTTTTAACAATTCTTTTGGCCACCTCAGGCCCCTTTGGGTGCCGTAGATTTAATGTTATACCATATTTATTGTGACTGTAAATGGCAAAATCGAAACCCCTATTGATTCCTGGCTTGTTATCCTTAAATGGAGGATATAGCCTATACTGGTCAGGTCTTGTATGGGATTCAACATGGACAACTTCTGCCCCATAGTCAGCCATATAGGTCGAGATGAGGGGGCCGGCAACAATCTGACCAAATTCGAGAATTTTTACATCTTCGAATATTCCACTCTCTGTCATATTTGATACTCCTTTTTCGATTTTTTATTCGAGGATAAGAACATTCTTTCTCCAATATTAAAGAATTGTCCTAATTGAGACGAGGTAGCTTCCTCTGAGATTGCACGTCCCCGCATCAAGTGCGGTGGCTTCGCAACGACTTTGTCTGATCGCATAATTAAATAACCCCTGCCTGTTTTAAAACTATTAGTTCTTCTGGTGATAAACCCATCTCCTTTACATAGATATCATGATTGTGCTCACCAATCAGAGGCGCCCTGAATCTTATCCCGCATGCAATTTCAGACATCTTTACCCATGGCCCAGGGTAGGTGATCTTTTCACCGAGCTCAGGATGCTCAATCTCCTTCCATACATCTCTTGCCTTAAGTTGAGGATTCTCCATAATATCCTTTGCTGTTGATACAGGATAACCCATGATCCTTCTCTTTACAGCCTCCTCAAGGAATTCCATTTTTGTAAGCCCGCTGAGAAATTTAGCAACAGGTTCCATAATCTGATTGAAATCCTCCTGGGTGGCAGGGCCTGGATCAAATTTATCCCAGTCCTGTGATTTTAACCATTCTGTTGAAATCCCTTTCTCTTCCATCCACTTTACAGTCTCCTTATTAGTGATCCCTCCTGATCTTGCTCCATAAATAAGCCAGCATATATAGCCATCCTTACAGGGATAGGCAGCCTTCATCACTGCTCCGTGAATGCTTCTTCCTGCAATGGCATTACCAACCCGCTTTGGCATTGTGCCTTCAGCCTCCCAGTAGAAAGGGCCTGTATCAGCAGACCATGAAGCACTCGCCTGGGCAGAGACATCCACATGCTGGCCCTTTCCAGTCTTTCTCTGATGATAAAATGCCATAAGGGTTCCAAGTGCGGCGTAAGATCCTACCCACATATATGAGACCGGGATGCTTGTTCTAACAGGTGGACGGTCAGGGTCACCAAGGAGATACATGGAGCCGCTCATGGCCATGATGCCGATATCAGATGCCTTGTAATTTCTATATGGACCTACCTGGCCGAAAGGGGTAATCGATGTCATTATGATCCGATCCTCTGTCATCTGTGATAAGGACTTATAGCCTAAGCCCAATTCATCCATGTATCCTGGTCTAAATGTTTCGATCAAGATATCTGTCTTTTTTATAAGCCTCCTAAGGAGTTCTCGTCCATCCTCTGCTTCTATATTTAGGGTAATGCTTCTTTTATTATTGTTATAGGCGAACCAATATAGGCTCTTCTCAGGATGTGGAATATCCTTGTAAAAAGGACCTATTTTTCGAGATGGATCCCCACCAGGAGGTTCCACTTTAATCACATCTGCCCCTAAATCACCGAGGATTTTCCCACACAAAAATCCCAGTTCATTACTCAAATCCAAAACCCGACATCCTTCCAAAACTCTTTTCTTCTCTTCCATAAAACCTTATCCCCCTGAATTTATGGTCTAAATTTTTAATCTCTTCTTGACATCGAGGATATGTTGATACATGATATCTCCAACTTTCTCCGAATCCTTATTTTTTATACACTCAAATATCTCTCTATGAAATTGAATTATACTACGGTGGTCACTCAGTCTGAAATTGAATTTTTTGAACTCTTCTATGAGTATCTCTCCAATGACATCCATGATAAGGATAGACAGAGGATTTTTGGAGGCCCTTGCCACAGCCTGATGAAAATCGATAGTTGCAACAACAGGTGCCTTCTTTGCCTTAACCACTTTTTCCCTCAGGGAGATGATTTCCTCTATCTGTTTGATATCCCAATCGGTCCTACGCTCGGAGGCCATTCGCGAGATATTGGGTTCAACCAGAAGACGAAATTCCCAGATATCTCCCACACTGATCTTTCCAAGGCGAACCATATTTGCAAAGGGGGAAACTACAGATTTAGTTCCAACCTCACTTACAAATATGCCTCCAGAAACGCCAGGTTTAATGGTAATAAGCCCCATCTCCTCGAGGGATCTCAGTGCCTCCCTGAGTGGCACACGGCTAACATTAAAAAGTTTGATGAGCTCCTTTTCAGGAGGTAGCCTGTCTCCTGGCCTGTAGACACTCGTGAAGATAGCATTCTTTATCTGGGCCACTATATTGTCAGAGATTCTTCCATGACGTACCTGATCGAATACCAAGGGTTCCTCCTGAGTGAAAAATAATATGTTTAAATGTATAACCTTTTATAAAATTAAAATTCTTTTGTCAAGAAGAAAATTTTCACAAAGCCACAAGCTTAGACCTTTATATCCTATTTAATCACAATAGAGTAGAGGGATTTAGTTTCATCAAACCCTCTCAATCCCATAAATTGTTCCTTTATCCCTCTTTGGATTTTCTTCCCAGGGCCTCCAATACTTTTTCAGGTGTAATTGGGAGATCCTTGATCCTCACTCCTATAGCATTATAGATAGCATTGGCAATAGCTGGAGCAAGCTGGACATTATTTGTTTCCCCCATTCCCTTAGCTCCATATGGTCCATCCTTGTGAGAACACTCCACAAGAATAGGGATCATCTCAGGGATGTCCAGGGCTGTGGGGATTTTATAATCCAAAAAAGAGGGGTTTAAGATAGCACCGTCTTGAAATAGAATCTCTTCCATAAGGCCATAGCCCAAACCCATTGCAATTCCTCCCTGGATCTGACCAATACAGTTCTCGGGGTGGATCGCTTTACCCACGTCATGGGCTGCGTAAACTTTTAATACCTTGACCTCACCTGTCTCACGGTCAACTTCCACTTCAACACCATGAGAGCCAAGAAGCCAAAAGATCATATTCAAGGAAAAATATTCAACAGGTTCTTCAGACTTAGGGAAATAGAATCCCTTTCCAAGGACAGTTCCACTCATACCATAATGTTCACTGAGAACCCTCGCAATTGGTAAGGGCCTTTCAGGGACTCCTTTGACATAAATGTTTCCATTACTAATCTCCAGATCCTGGGGATTTGCCTCCATCAACTTTGACGCCATCTGGATGATCTGTTCTTTGGCATCGGCTGCTGCCATTTTAACAGCATTTCCCATGTGAAATGTTGATCGACTTGATGTAGTTGAGGCATCAAAGGGAGTGAAGGATGTATCCGGGGAGGCCTTTCTCACCCAATTCATGGGCACACCCAATTCCTCAGAAACAATCTGGCATATAATGGTTGATGAACCCTGCCCAACCTCTGTTGTACTACTTAATACATCTACAGTTCCGTCCTCGTTGACCTTTACAAAGGCAGCTGACCCAAAAGGTGTCTTAACCCCTCTTTCCATACAGGCAATACCCCTTCCTCTATCTCTTCCAAGAGTCTTCTTTCCCCACTCCATCTTCTCAGCCACCCTCTCAATACATTCCTTAAGACCCTCTGAATATAGTTTCTGTCCTGTGGTATGTGTATCTCCTTCACAATAGACATTTTTTAACCTGAGTTCAAGTGGATCAATACCAAGATGATTGGCAATTATATCCATTTGGGATTCATATGCCCAGCATACCTGTGGACCACCATAACCTCTCATAGCCCCTGCTACAGGCTTATTTGTATATACACAGTAGGAATCGATACTTACGTTGGGTATCTTATAGGGTCCTGCTGCTGAGATTGCTCCAAGCCTTGAGACTGTGGGGCCTTTTTCAGCGTATGCACCAGTTGCCCAATAGATCTTTACCTCCCGAGCAAGGATTGTTCCATCCTTCCTTACCCCTGTTTTCATCTTAATGACTGCAGGATGTCTTACAAGTGAGGAGCAGAATTCCTCCTCCCGTGTGTATATCACCTTTATTGGCCGGTTTCTAATCTTCCATGCTAGGGCAATGGCACATGCCTCGGCCTTGAGTCCTCCCTTTCCCCCAAAGTTTCCTCCAGTATAGGGAGCACTGATGACCCTTACCTTGGTTAAAGGTATCTTGAGTGCGGTAGCTATCTCTCTGCGACATCTATAAGGTGAATCATTATTGGCCCAGAGAGTAATATTACTTTCGTCATCAATGAGGCAAATAGCTCCATGGGGTTCAATGCTACAGTGCTGCTGCATTTGAGTGGTAAATGTATCCTCAAATATATGGTCTGATTCTGAAAATCCCTTTTCTACATCTCCCTTTCTAATCTTAAAATGGTTACAAATGTTTGTGCCTTTAATCGGATTGACAATCGGGGCATGGATATAGGCTTCGAGATTCTCATGTATCAAAATGGCTTCAGATTTAGATGCCTCAATGGGGTCAAAGAGGGGTGGTATTTCCTGGTAGTCAACTTTTATCAGGCCTAAGGCCTTCTCCGCGGTCTCTTCGTCAATGGCTCCAACCGCTGCCACCCCCTCTCCTAAATATCGAACTTTATCTCTCGCCAAAAAGGGTTCATCCAGAAGCGATTCACCATGGAGAAAGGGTAGATCAGAACCTGTAACTACTCCCTTGACCCCTGATAATTTTTCAGCCATTTTGGTATCAATACCTAAAATTTGAGCATGGGGATACTTACTGCGAAGAACCTTTCCGTATAGCATATCAGGGAGTTTTATATCATCAATATAGATGGCCTTTCCCATCACTTTATCCTTTGCATCAATACGGGCAGGCGAACTCCCAACAAAATGAAATTCCTGAGCCATTTTGTCTTCTCCCTCCTCTCTAATATCTTAATCACCCATAGAAAGCGAAGAAATACCTCCGATAATTAAAATGGCTCCGATGAATGTTTTATAGCTCACCCTTTCAACCTTTCTTAAAAATAGAGAACTTAATAGAACAGTAAATAAAGGGTGACTATTCTGTAATGGAGCAACCATCACGACTTTACCAATTGAAAGGGCATAAAATAAAGAAAGCCATGCAAGGGAGGTGCAACCACCTGAGAGTAGAAAAAAACAGATTGCCTTTTTATTCATAGAGATGAAATCTCTTCGAATTTCTCTTTTGGTTAGAAATAATATAATTAATCCCCAGGAGGTTAGAGAGGTCGTCATTGCTCCAAGGATAGGGGATTGAATCTCGTTTAATCCCAATTTTCTAAGAAATACTGAGGTTCCATATAGACCTGCCGAAATGATTGGAAGCCATAGATATTTTTTATTTCTCACCCATTGATCTGGCCCATCCTGTTGCCTTTCCGTCTCTCTCTTCAGAATTATTATTCCCAAAAATATGGATCCTGTTCCAATTACTATGGGAGGGGAAATCTTCTCTTGCAGGAATATAACTGCCAACAAAAAAGAGAATAATGTTTCTGTGCCTTGAAGAGGGGCTGATATAGAAGCCCCAAGTTTATCGATACCTTTGTAGGAGAATATCCTTCCCAGACCAGGGGCAAAAAGGCCTGCAAGAATAAAGAAGATTAGACCTCCGCCAACATGTATAAATTGAGATGTAATAATAGATAACGTAAAAAAGAAGAAAAGATTAACTGTAAGTGAAATAATTGTTGCAACTATTGGATTATGGTTTTCAAAAAGTCCTTTCTTTATGAAGAAAGGATCCAGTCCATAAAATAATGCTGTTGATAATGATAGGAATATCACATTCATCTGTTTTTATTTGATCACCTTATTTGGTAACCAGAGAAATAAATCTGGGAAAAGCATCACAATAATCATCCCTGCCATATGAAGTAGTGCAAAAGGGAAAATACTTACGAAGATATCCATCATTGAGATCTCCCTTGGTGCAATCCCCTTTGCCACATAGAGATTGAGACCAAATGGGGGAGTGATACATCCAAGCTCAAGGTTAATAAGCATTATGATTGCAAACCAAAGTGGATCGAATTTTAAAATATTTATGATTGGGGTAAATATTGGAACGGTTATGAAAATGATAGACGTCGGGTCCATAAGGCATCCCATAAAAGTTACAACAATCTGCATTCCAATAAGAATCCACCAGCGGGAAACAGGAAGATTGGCGATTGTCTGGGCAAGCTGGGATGTAATTCCAGTATATGCAAGGAGTTGGCCAAACGCCTTGGAGCCCATGATAATTAAGAAGACCATACAGGAGACCCTTACAGTTCCTGTCAGGGATTCCTTTATATTTAGCCATTTTAGATCTCCCATCAAGGCTGCAAGAAGAAATGCTCCTCCTGCACCTAATGCCGAAGCCTCGCTTGCTGTTGCAATCCCCAGGTATATCAGGCCCATAACCAGAAAGAATATAAAGACGAGAGGAAGTATATGGACAGAAGAACGAATTTTTTCAATGGTCTTAACTTTTAGGGGAACATAAGGAGGAGCAAGATTTGGCTGGATCATTGCCCTGATAACTACATATAAGATGAACATGAGCCCAATCATTACCCCTGGTATTATTCCACCGATTAGGAGTTTCCCTACAGAAATATCTGCAATACTCGCATAGACAACCGCAATGATACTTGGAGGGATCAGGATATCGAGTGCGGCTCCACCAATAACAGAACCGATAGCGAGTATTTTATCATATCCACGCCTTAGCATCTCGGGAATCATTGTCTTACCAATTGCGGCCGTACATGCCATACTCGAACCACTAACTGCACCAAACATCATTGCATTGATAACCGTTAGCACTGCAAGTCTTGCAGGGATTCTCCCTAATAGTTTATCAAAGACATTAAAGGCACGGTTAGCCATACCGGAAAAGGTGATGGCATCTCCCATAAGAACAAACATCGGTATGGCAACAAGGACAAAATTTGCAATACTGCTAAATGCACTAAGGCTAATAATATTAAGTGCTGGCCAGCCACCACAGAAGATGTAAAGACCGAGGATATTTAGAAGTCCAAAACTGAAGGCAACAGGAGTCCCTGTTGCAAAGAAAAAAAGAATCCCAATAACGATTAGAATCAATATCCAGTACCATTCCATTACTTACCCTCCTCTGAAGTAACGAATTCCTCTCTGGAGTATTTTGAAAGATAAATGAAGTTATCAATAATCTGTCTGAGAAGCTGAATAGATAGGAGCAAGCCGCCAAAAGGGATTATGATATAGATGGGCCATAAAGGAACACTGAAGAGTCCTCCAGCAGTTCTCTCCTGTGTCATTAGGCTGTCCCAGAAACTCTGCCATGAGATTTTTGTAAAGATTATTGAGAAGAACAGTGAAAGAATATCCTGAATGATTCCCATTAATAATTGCCCCTTTCTGCTCATTGTAACAACAAGGATATCAACCTTTGTATGTCCTCCTAATCTTAATACCCATGCTGATCCGAGAAATGTGCAGTATACAAGAGAGATTTCACTAATATCATTTACCCAAGTTGTTGGTCTCTTTATCAGGTATCTCATAATCACTTCATAAATTACTATGAGGGTTGTAAAGCCAATACATCCTCCAGCAATAAGTGATAAAAAATTATTTAGACGGTCGTAATATTTAATAAACGAAGAAAAAAATCTTTTAATCCATTGCATATTTACCTCCTACCACAGGAAGGATATATAGAAGATTTTATTTAAAGTCATTTTGAACTCAGGATAAGTGGTAAAATACAACAGGGTTTTCAATCTAATGGAAAAAGATTTCTTCAATTCGTTCGCAATGACCTCCTATCCTAATCTGTGCGAGCCCGAGGGGCGTGGCAATCTCATAGATTCCTCGCTCCGCTTGGAATGACAATCTTGTTAATATTGCTTCCCTACCTGAGGAGAAAGGGACTTTGCCTCGCAATGACGAGAGAATATTACTAAGTCCAAAAACCTTATTTAATATAAGGTAGAAGTTTTTCATATATGGGGGGACCAAATTTTGGTGCCTTTTTATAGACCCAATCCTTTAATTTTGGGCTCAAACGGTATTGATTGAACTTCGAGATATCATCCTTTGTTAAATAGATGACCTTCATACCATGTTTTTCCTGGGCCTCTTTTAGACGTTCCTTATCCATTTTATTATAGTAATTAAATGCATCTTTTTCTGTTTCGAGCATCACTTCTTTTATTAAATTTTGAAGGTTTTTTGGAATTGAATTCCATTTTTTCTCTCCAATCCATACTACACCTGAAGAGGTGCAAAATGGAGGAAAGATGATATATTTCAGAACTTCATATTCTTTGAATTCAATAAGGGAGATCGTATTTCGGATTGCACCATCCACAATACCTCTCTGTAACCCCTCATAGACTTCAGCACTTGCAATTCTTACGACAGATGCCCCCATCTCCCCTGCGAGGATGTCAAGAAGCCCACCCATACCTCTTATCTTCAATCCCTTTATATCATCCAATTTTGAAACAGGTTTGTTAGTCATTATATAAAATGGCATTCCTATCCAAACATTACCTAAAAGCACCGCCTTAGCCCTCTCGATATAAGCCTGGGAATAAGTATCCCAGACCCCACTTTCTCTTAGAAATGGCAACAGTTCATTTGGCAACAGGAGATCAACTGCTGTCCCTTCCGGAACGACCCCCGCATAATAGGACTGAGCTGCGTGGACCATATCGATGACCTCTGTTGAGAGTGCCTTTAATTGATCGAAGGTTGAAACGACCTCAGGTCCGCCAAGAAGTTTTATCTCTATCTCTCCCTTGGAGCGATCATTGACGCGTTTTATAAACTCTTTATAATATTCATTTCCTACATGTGTTACAGGCCATCCTGCTACGGCTTTAATCAAGATCTTAGGAGAGGCAAAGCCATGTTTAGCCGAAAGAGCCATTCCCATTAGTATTATTCCAAAGATTACCAGTAATAAAAACTGCCTCTTCATAAAATGCCTCCTTTCACTTTTAATATTTTTTTTCTCCAATTTAGTTGCTAAAAAGGATTCTCCGACAGAATCGGATCTGCCTCTGGCGGAAAGGATTTTAGTGTTCAAGGGTTCAAGTGCTTATTTTATAATTTTAAGGCATTTTCCTCGAATCCTTGAATCCTTGACCCCTTTAATCTCCATGATTTTGGCAACTTTTTTGGAGATGATTAATATTTTTAAGAGTTTTTCCATAAAGATTTTCTTAGCTTAAATTGAGGTGGAATGTTGGACCAATTCGAGACGGTCAGCAACATCTTTTAGCCCTAATTCTTCCAATCTTTTCCTTATTGGAATACCATCGCTATTCCATCCTCTCTTTTCATAATAAATTTGAAGTAGCTTCTCAAAGAGCTCTCGATCCAGTTTTTTCCCTTTTTGGGGGCCTGATGGTATTGGTTCAAAATACCTTGCTGAGGGAATATCGTCCTTGGCCGTTATACCTTCTAAGACAGAAAAAGCCCTCTCTATCTGCCAACCGCGTTCAATGCTCTTCCTAAGGTCTTCAACCTCTATTCTCAATCCAGTTGCCAAAGATAGGAGTCGGGCCATTGTCGATAAGTTGACTGACTCCTGTGCCATCCACTCCGTATTAAATTTACAAATCTCCAGTGCATCAGCGGCCCCGCAGACTGTTTCAGTAAACATAACGATATCTGCCCTTATTGGATCATAGGCTTGAAAATCGGTTGCCTTGGATGATTTAAACTTTCTGTCCCAATATTTTTCTTCAAAAAGTCTCTTGAAATCGCTATCCTCCCAGATGGAATAGGTTGGCAATCCACGAAGATGATCCGCACCCCTGGTTGATACAGAGTAATTCAGTGCACGACCTAAGTCACTACGAAAATCTGTTAATTCATCAAGCCATTTTACGTGATTTGCATACTTAGCAGCCTCTTCTCCTCTCTTACCTAACCTTTTTATAAAGATTCTCTTTCCATCAGCGAGAAGATCACCTATGCCTTCTTCACGATATGCTATCTTACTAATAAGTTTTAAAATAAGTTCATGATCTCCCCAATTTAAATCAATCCCTCCGGTATCTTCCCTTGTCAGGATATTTCTTTGAAAGAGCTCCATTGCAAATGCAATCATAAGCCCCGTGGACATTGTATCAAGTCCATATTGGGATGAAAGCTCATGGGCCTTTGCAATCGCATCCAATCTGGGGTTATCAAGTTGGTTACCAAAGCATCCAATTGTTCCCCATTCCATACCTTCACAATAGGTACCCGCATAAGGTCCCTCTTTAACGACCAAACCATGGGAACAATGAATAGGACAACTGAAGCATCCTTTTGATTTTTCAACCAATCTCTCAACAAAGGTTTGACCGAATATCTCCTTTGCCTTTTCTTCAGACCATTGGGTTTGCTGTTTATTCCGAACACTCATCTCCCCGCGCTGTTGTTTGGGTGCTATGAGCGTGGTTGTCCCGTATCTGCTCCAGAATGGGTATATGGTGGCTCCATATATCCTTGAGAAGACTTCCTCAACATATTCAAGATATTCCTTTGGTTTGGCAATCTTTATAGATTTTTTTCCCCTAATGGCTATTGCCTTGAGTTTCTTCGATCCCATCACTGCTCCCATTCCGCATCTACCAGGTGCCCTGTATAGATTGGCAATGGGACAGGCGAACCTCACGAGTCTTTCACCTGCAGGGCCTATAATAAGTGTTTTAATCTCCTGATCACCAATTTCTGACTTTATTAACTGGTCAGTTTCAAAAACAGTCTTTCCCCATAGATGTAAAGCTTTACGTATTTCTACCTTATCATCATCTATCCAGAGATAGACAGGTTCTTCAGAACTCCCTGAAATGATAAGATGATCGTAACCAGCATATTTCAGCTCAGGACCAAAATCTCCACCTCCATTTGAATCCCCGTGAATTCCTGTTAGTGGAGATTTAGCAGTGACAGTAAATCGACCTGTAGCTGGCCCAAGAATACCTGTAAGTGGACCTGTACCAATTATAAGCCTGTTCTCAGGGCCTAATGGATCAATACCAGGAGGAACTTCATCAAATAGGATTTTTGAGTTGAAATTTCTTCCCCCTATATACTTTTCCCTCAGTTCCTCAGTAAAAGGTTCTTTCATTATTCTGCTCAGGGTTAAATCAACCCTTAAAATAGTTCCTGCCCAGCCAAAGATTTCATCCATTTCTGATCATTCTTCTATAAATGTTTTTCACTTTTTTTCGTAATATTCTTCAAATTCCTTAAAAGGAATTGACCATCTATCCAGAAGAGATTTTGCCTCAGCGAAAGCTCCAAACCACCTCTTTCTCTGGGGGCCAATTTCACCCGGAACAAATTCCAGAGCCTTTGTCGGACACCATTTGACACAACTTGGAGAACCATTACATAGATCACAGACTATCGCCATATTTGTAATAGGGTCTAAGGATATTGCTCCAAAAGGGCAGGCATTTACACAGTTTCCACAACCCGTGCATATTTTTTCATCAACATAAATAGTATGATCTTTTTCTTTTATTAGTGCCCCAATTGGGCATCCAGAAACACATAAAGGATTAAAACACTGTTTACAAACTATCGGGATATCGATAAAGAACCTTTCCATCTTTACTACACGAATCCTCGACCTTTTAGGATTAAACTCCTGCCCTTTTGTGAATGAGCAAATCAATTCACATATCCTGCAACCAGAGCACTTCTCTGCGTTTATATAGATTCTATAGGTGCTCATTTAAAGAAACCAAAT